>CAZXVN010000242.1:0-11226 GCA_964643945.1 uncultured Lentisphaeraceae bacterium
CGTGGACAACTTCATAGCCTACGACAAGGGCTTCCTCTACATCATCCGCAAGGTCGAAGGAAAGTGGACCCTTAACGTTGCAGCAAAAACACATGGCACTTGACGAGACCACCATGTATCACTATAGTATCACATCATGAGAACCGAACTCGTCACAACATTGAAGCGGCAAGCGACTCGCATCCTGGCGGATCTGCATGAGACAAAGACACCTGTGTTGATAACAGAACACGGCGCGCCATCGGCTTATCTGGTGGATGTCTCAGCATTCGAGATGATGCAGGATCGTATGGCCATCCTTGAAGGAATCGCCCGTGGAGAGCGAGCGGTTCTGGAAGGACGAACGTTGACTCATTCCGAGGCCAAGAGGAGACTGAGTAAATGGCTCGTCTGATCTGGACAGAGCCCGCCCTTGCCGATCTCGATGCCATTGCCGACTACATAGCTCTAGACAATCCGGATGCGGCATGTCGGCTGGTTCAACAGGTGTTCGCGAGTATCGAGCGACTGGAACGATACCCTCATTCCGGCAAGAGGCCTGCCGAACTTCCGCGCTCGCCCTACCGGGAAGTCGTCGTCGCACCTTGTCGCGTGTTCTGCCGAGTTGATGGCGACGCGGTGTTTTTGCTGCATGTGATGCGGGCAGAGCGTTTGCTTCAAAAACTCCTCATCGAGGAACGCAACCGAAAGCGATAAGACTGCCACCCAGCGGCGCCACCGAACGGCGCTGCCCCAGCAGATCCTGGACATCCCGGATATGATGGCCCTCTGGGTCATTCAAGCAGCGCTACCGCATAAAGCCGATTCCGATAGTTTGCAATCTGCTTATCTGTCTGAATGAAAACTGCACTGCCCGGAAACCCCCTTTGCCCTTCTTGGGCAAGGCGCAAAAAAAGCTTCTGTCTGGCCGATAAAAGAACAACCGTCATTGAAGACGGCCCGCCCACATCCCTGAAACCTGAAAACAAACGTCCCGCCGCGCTTGACACTCCGGCCCCGCTTTGGCATTCTTCTCCCACGAAAACGCTCCTTCAGACCGATCTCAACGGGCGCGTGCCCGTGCCGACCGAAAAGCGATTTCTTATCAGCATACGAAAGGGTAAAGACATGCGAAAGGTAACTCTGGCTTCCGTCAGTCTGGCAGTGCTTCTGTTAGGCGTGTTCGGCGTGCCTGTGGGGATCCAGGCAGCAGAAGCGGCAAAAATCAAAGCGCTGGTCATAACCGGCGATGATGTCGGCGCCCATAAATGGCAGGAGACGACCCCCTGCACCAAGGATATCCTGGACAAGGCAGGCAAGTTCGACACGACTGTTGTCGAAGGCCTGACGACGCTTAATTCCAAAGAGGAACTCGCCAAGTACGATGTGCTATATTTCATGCTCTATAACAACAAGAAAGTGGAACTCAGCAACACCGCCAAGACTAATCTCGTAGACTTCGTGAAGGATGGCAAAGGCCTGGTGGTCACACATTTGGCCAGTGCGTCGTTTCCCAAGTGGGAAGAGTGGGGCAAGCTGTGTGGCCGTTACTGGCAGATGGGGGCAAGCGGACATGGCCCAGGCGGCGAGTTTGAAAGCAAGGTCGTAGTCAAAGATCATCCCGTTACCAAGGGCCTGAACGATTTCAAGACCACCGATGAGCTCTATGCCAAACTGCTGGGAGAAGAGAAAATCAACATTCTGGTTACGGCTGATTCCGACTGGAGCAAGAAAACCGAGCCCATGGTCTGGACGCTGGACTATGGCAAGGGCAGGGTTGCCTGTCACACGTTCGGGCACGAGAAGAAGTCGTTTGAATCTGCCGGTGTCCAGAAAGTAATCGTCAACGCGACTTTGTGGGCGGCCACCGGAAAGACTGAATAGCGGGCGCTTCCGGGTTTGGCGCGGGCTTCCTTCATCTGGAGACCAGTGAAAGCCGCGCGTGCGGCAACCCGCAGCGGCTACCGGCGGGTTAAGGCTTGTCCGTACGGAACGGAACCGCGGGCAACCCGTCCTTGTTGAACAGGTTCGCCCACGGGTGATTGCCGGCCCAGGCATAACGGACAGCTACAGGTTTCACAACCTTGTCGCTCGACACGACCACCGTATCTCCTTCGATCACCGCATCCGCCCAGACAAACTTGCCGTCCTCGCCGGCAACCGCAAAACCCTGCAATTTGCCCAGACCCTGAGCATCGTCTTTCTTCACAGCCAGCCCCTTGCCGACATGGCCATAGCTGATGATGATCTTGCCGTCCTCAATCCTGTGCGATTTGTAAACCGGCCCATAGATCTCCACATCCCTGCCATAAACCGCACCCAGCGCAACCCGCGCACCTCTTGCCCCATACCCCGACTTGTTTACAGGATGCACCCCCGGCCCGAGGTCGCTGCTGGTCACCATGAACGTGTTGGGGTACGTCATGATCCGGATGTGCGTCGCACGAGACTCCCCGTCTCCGGGAACACATGCGGGCCCTGCGGAAAACTTCTCCGCCCTGCAGGTCACCGGGTCGGCAGGATCCCAGGCGCATCCTCCGCCGCTCGGCTTCTGCACGTAAACAAACGCAAAGTCCTGCCCCCACTCTTTACGCCAGCCCCTGATCAGAGCGCCCATCAGCGTGTACTGGTCGACACCCTCGATCGCCGTTCCGCTCTCACCCTGGTCCCACAACACCCCGCGGATGGCGTACGGACTATACGGAAGGATGTGGCGCTCGTACAGATTGCCCACCTTGGCCTTGCACTCGCCGGGTTTCAGCGGCTTCGGCGGCTCCTTTGGAAGCTTCGTCTCGCCCTTCTGCTTGGCATCCTCGACATCCTTCTTCCACTTCGCAAGACTTTCTTCGTATTTCTTCTCGGCCCCGCCGGCGTTGTACTTCTGTGCCGCCTTCGCCACCACATCCTTGCAGGCCGGGTCGCTGTCATAAGCCTGCTGGCTGAGCCAGAATCCCGACGGCGTCCCTCCAACCGCACCCACAAGCAAGCCCACCGGCACCTTGATCTCCTTGTGCAGCGGCAAGCCGAAGCTGAACAGCAGCGCCGAGAAGCCCTTGATCGTGTCGGGCGTGGCCTCCATCCAGCCCTTGGAACCGGAACTGATCAGCCGCAACTGCGGATACGGCCCATCGGAAATCAATTTTGCAATTCCTTCATCACCCTTGGCATAGCCGCCCGCACCGCCTGCCATGTTTGACTGGCCTGAGCCCACCCACACCTCGCCGACCAGGATGTCCTGAAGCTCCTTCTTTCCGCTCGCGCCCGCAACCACCATCACGCCCGGCTCCGCAGACGTTTTCAGAGGGTCAAGGCTGACTTTCCATTTGCCCTGCGCATCCGCAGCGGTTTCCTTCTTCTGACCCGCGAATTCCACCGTGACCTTTTCACCGGGCGATGCCGTCCCCCAGACCGGAACCGGAATATCCCGCTGGAGCACCATGTGGCTGCTTAAAACAGGAGGCAGCGCGATCTCCGCCAAGCCCCGCGACTGAACCAGTGCCAGACCCAGCACCGACAACATGACCCATTTCATTTCCCGACCGTTCATTCCTGATTCTCCCTGTTTTTTTTCCTTGCGATTACCGATGCCACGGCGGAGCAAGGAATCCGGTGGCTTCTTCAAAGGTGGCCTGGCGCCGGAAGTCCGCCGGATCATAGGCCGGAACAGCCGGGTCGCGGTTGACCCATTGCGGGTGCTGACGGCCGAAGTAACTGCCGTAAAACTGGTAGTTGCTGTCCACCCAACGGCTCAGGATCATCAGCTCCGCTTTTGTCAGCATCTTGCAATGGTTGTCCTTGGCGTTCTTCGGATGCGCAGGGTCCGTCAGGATCGCCATCAGCTTGCTCGCGGGACACCCTAGGCTCTTGGGCGGCAGATACGCGCCGTTGTAATTGCCCTGGTCTCCTTTGCGAAAGGAGGTGAACTCGGAAATGAGCGGGCCGGCCAGCTCCTTCGAGGCGAACTCCTCATACGAGGTGTTGTAGAATTCGGTGATCTCGCCGGTCAGCTTCAGGCCGCCAGCGGGCTCTTTAGGCCCGTGGCACGCAACGCATTTAGCATCAAGGATCGGCTGGATGTCGGCGGGATAATGGATGACCTGGCCCGCGTGGCCGTCACCACCTCCGGCCTTCAGGTCGCACGGCTGCGGCTGGGACGAACTCGGCGGCCGGGCCAGCGCCAGCAGATTGGCGGAGGCGCGAACGGTTTCGGTGCGGCTGGACTGCGCGTGGCAGCCCGTGCAGGAACGCACCTCGCCGGGAACGTAATTCACATAGGTCCGCTCGCGCTGGATTTCCCTGAAGTTCTCGTCCAGGGCCTGGAAGAAAATGTTGCGGCCGGCGGGAACCACAAAGTGGGCGGAGCCGTCCTTTTCTACGGGCACAACTCCCCATTGCACGCGCGGCCAAAGGCTCGCCTTCCACGAGGAGCTGCTCAGCGACGGCGACCAGCGCCTGCCCGTGGACCAGTAGCGCGGCACCGCCTCGTTGATGCGGAGCCATTTGACCTGTCCCGGCGCCACCCCCTCCATGCCCCGCTGAACATCGGCCAGGACGCACAGGGCCTGGTTCTTTGCGGCATATTGCGGGTTGAGTGAAGTCGGCACGAGCGGCGGCACGGGCCGGGCAACCAGCGGCAGGGGATGCCAGCAGGAGAGATTCGGATCGGCATGGACCGGACGATGGCGCCCCTCGGTATCGATCAGGTACAACGCATAGGCGTTGGGAACTTCCTTGTAATGATCCGAGGCATTGACCTTGTACGAAACCAGGAACTGCCGTTCGTTGACGGGAAACGGATGCGTGTACAGGTGCCCCTGCCGGCCTTCGCCGTCATTCGCACGCGTGCCGTCCTCTTTTAAAAAACGCCACCCCGGCTCCGACCGGCGAGGGATGAACACCTGCGGGGTGATGTTGACGACGGGATATCGGCCATCCCCCTGGACATAGCCCGCTGCGTCCGGGTCCGGGCCGCGCTCCCGAACACCCATCCCGTAGTCCACCAGCAGAATCGCGCCAAAGCAGCCTCCCTGCGGGTAGTGGCAGGTCCCCACGCAGACGAATTTATGATCGCTGCCGGGCAAAGGCTGGGGGTACATGTAGATGGTCGTGTCATCGTCAGCCATGCCGTAAAGTTCCTGCGGTCGGGAGCCGTCTGGATTCATGCCCCATACGGTCTTGGCCACCCGCGCCCCTCTGTCGATATACTCCCAGCGGTGATACATCACCCGGCCGTCTTTGAGAACCACCGGGCAGAATTCGCTGACCAGACTCCGCGTCAACTGCGTGACATGGGTGCCGTCGGCATCCATCCGATAGAGCACGGGAGCCACCAGGCCGGACGAACCGCCGCACAAAACCGTGTGCTCGCAGCGGGTCGAGGAAAATATGATCCTGCCGTCCGGCAGGTAGCAGGGGTGGATGTCGTCCGTGTGCCATCCCCCGGCCCACCTCGCCGCCTTTTCCGCCTCGTCCTTCGGCGGAAACGAGATTTGGCGCAGGCCCGTGCCGTCGGTTTTTACTTCCCAGATGCGGAAGCCGGCTCCGGGATCCTGCCGGAAATCGAAAACAACCTTTTTGGCATCAAACGACAGGCTGTGCTTGCCGATGAAGCCCTTCCCGCCAGGCAGGCTCGCCGCCGTGACCACGGCCCGCTCCGACCGTGTGCGAAGGTTGTAAACATAGATGCCGTTGTCCGGAAGGAAGCGGTCGGGACTGGTGCCGTTGTTGATGTCCGTGTAGTAGTGATCCGAAGAATAGGGTTTGCGCTTGACGAAGACGATCTCCTCGAAACCCAGGTCCTTGGGGCCGACGGGCGCCCCGGAGAACACCGGTGCGCCTGATGGCGTCACGGGCGACGTGCCTGCGTCGGCTTGAAGTGCTCCCAGCGGCGTCAGAAAACATGCGGCCACACTGCACCCTCTGGCAAAACGTTTGATCATGGAGCCCCCTGTTAAGAATCTTTCGCTTCACGGTCCCGTTTTCGCGGGAATCACCTGCAGTTCCTGAAAAGCGGTGTTTTCCGCATTGTCCTGCGTCACCGGGAAAACCGTCCAGACCAGCCAACGATAGCTGCCCAACGGCTTGCCGTCGCTGAAACGGATGCTGGTGGCCTCGAAGTCGGCTGGCGTCCCCTGACGGGTGTCGACCGAAAGTATCGGCGTGAAAATCTGTGCGTCCGCGACATTCCAGCCCGGATCAGATGCGGAACTGCTGCCGTAGAGCACAAAGTTCTGCCGGGCACGCGCGCCGAGGGCGGAGAAGGTGTTGACCTGGGCAATACTTCTCGCCGTGGTCAGGTCGAGCTTATACATGCCGCTCTCAACTCCGTTCGCAAAGATCGGCCCGTAGCTGTTGGCGACTTTGCCGTCGGTGAGACACTCAAGAGGGTCATTGTTGGCGGGAGCCCCGCCAGCGATCACCTTCGCAGGGGCAACGGCCGATGCCGGGGCCAGGGTGACCGTCTTGAAATCGGGCGACCCCGACGTTTCGGCGACAACATACGCCATGTCGCCCACCTCGACAGTCACCTGACTTTGCTTGCGCATGACGAGGAGCGTCATCTTCTTTCCGGCGGCCTTGTCGCGCTGTTTGAGCAAGCCTGCTGCGGTCTGGGCCGGCTGACCGTTGCACGCGCGGATCACGTCGTCCTTCTGAAGTCCGGCGCGGGCGGCAGCGCTGCCTGCCGGAACCTCCACAAGCAGAACGCCCGTCTCATCTGGCAATCCATAGGCCGAGCGATCGCCCAAGCCCGAGATGTCGCGCAGCTGCGCCTGCCATGCGTAACTTGGCCGCCTGCGCGACGGCTGCTTTCTGGCGGGCGCGCCGGCGCCTGCGGACCCGGGCATCGCCGGGGTGCGGGCGAGCGCCTTCAGCTCCGGCTTCAGCACGCCGAACTGGTCCATCGGAAAATTCACGAACCCCAGCTTCAGCGCAGGCGAGCCCTCCTTCACGCGGAAATCCCCGTTTGCGGCATCGACGAACATCGCGTCGGCAATGATCGAATGCTCGTCTCGCCTGGATTGTTCGGCCATTTTTGTGGCGGGCTCCGGCTCCGCGAGGCCCTCGCGATGGACGAGGTTGTAGTCCATCTCCTTGCCCCACGGCGTGGCCGGCATGCCGCCGGCAGGCAGGTAGTGGTCGGTGAACAGGATGTTGCGGCGGACGACGTCCTGGCTGTGCTTGTACCAGACATGCGGATGAAAGCCGTTGATGATGATGTTGTTTTCAACCACGCGGTAGAAGCCCTCACGGTTCTTCAGGCCGCCGTTGAGGCAAAGATTGTTGTAAAGGTGGTAATTGCTGGAACCGTCGTCAAGGTCGATGTCCCAGCCGTGGTCGCAACGCCAGCGGTTGTTGCGAATAACGGTCGTCTTGACCGCATCCAGATAAACCACCTCTTTGTTGGCCTCCCAAACCTGATCGCTGTTCAGATCCAGACCGCCCAGCCCCCAGAAACGGTCGCGCCCCCAGGAATTAAAAGAGCCGTGGTCGCCGGTTTCCTTCACCGTATCGAAGATGTCGCAGAACTCGATCACATGGCCGCCCCAGCAGCCGTCGCCGATATTGATGCCTGCACGCGGCACGTCGTAGAGCGAGCAGTGGCGCACGGTGATGCCCTGCGACAACTCGATCTGGACCGGCGAGGTCTGTTTCTCGACGCGTCCCGAAAGATAGATCAGGCAGTCGTCCACGAGGCAGTCCGCCGGGTAGTTGGCGGTCTTCGGGCCAGGCGTGCGGTCAAGCTTGTCGAACGACTGGGAGTGATCGTTCCAGTCACGCGGGACGCGTGCCGCGTCGCGGTCGCCGACGAAAGCCACGCCGTTGGCGCCAACGTTCGCGATGTGGCAGCCGCGCACCGTGACCCTGCGGTTGTAGGCGTTCACGAAGATGGCATTGCCGCCCACCTGGTCGACAAAGCAGTCTTCGACCGCGCAGTCTTCCGTCCCGTTCAGGAACAGCGCGCCGCCGCGGTAGGTGGTCCAGTCGCTGCGCACCAGCGGCTCCTTGTTCTCCATGAAGGTCCGCGCAGCGTGGCGGAAGGTCAGCCCTTTGAAGCTGACGAACCGCACCGGTGCCTGTTCCGTGCCGCGGAACTCGATCAGGTGCTTGAGGCGGACCGCTTCGACCGTCGCCTGGGCCAGGTCCAGCCCCGGCGGCGGACAATAACAGAGAAAGTTGCTTTTCGTATCCAGGAACCACTCGCCCAGCGCATCGAGCTCCTCGAAGATATTTTCCACGAAGCGGATTTCGTGCATGCCCATCGGGCGGTTGTTCTGCCAGCCGCCCTCATAGGTGACCTTATTGTCCGGCCCCTTGCCCGTGATCACATAATGCATGCCGCCCCACTCCGCAGCATGCAGGGCATGGATGAAGCCGCCGGCGGGATCCTTCCAGCGCGCCGCCCGCTCCGGGCTGATCGCATCCTTCGCCCAGCCGTTGAAGTGGCGCTCCTTGGGGTCGAAGTTCGGGTACCGCGCCAGAGGCTGTCGTTCGCCGTTCACGAAAAGCTGGTCCGTGGCAAAGCCTGCGGGCACCTTGGCCCGCAGGATGCCGCCCGCCTGCCCTCCCGCATGGTCGGGCGCGGGCAGGTCCTTGTACGGCTCCCACGCGAGGCCCTTCAGCCGGAGGCCTCCGCTGACCACCGCCTGCTCTTTCTGATAGGCCTGATACACGACCGGGGCGTCTTTCGTGCCGGAATCCGCAGCGGTCAAGATCAAGGTCTCCGGCAGATAGTACGTTCCCGTCCGCACCAAGACCGTCACCGATTCGCGCCCGGCTGCTTTGCGTGCGGCCTGTTGCGCACGCTGTAACGTCGCGAACGGTTTGGCCAGCGTGCCCGGATTCATGTCGTTCCCGTCCGTTGCCACGTAGTAGTTGCCCGCCTGCGCCGAAACGCAACACCCGCACACGCCTATCCACAGACACATCAGAGCAGCCGTTCGTCGCATGTTAGCCTCCCGGTTTTTAAACCCCGTTACGAGCATATCAACTCCCGCTTGGAGTCTCAATGCAACAGCGCATGACGCCATTTTTCCGCGTCTCCAGCGCGTCGCCTGTCACCCTGCTGGCTTCGTCCTCCGGTGCAAGGAAACCACTTTCACAGCGTCCATGAGAATGACCGTCACAACCGCGCCTGTGAGGGCCAGAGACAAGTCGGCCCAGGTGACCGCTCCAAACCGAAACAGCCTCATGAGAAAAGGCACGGTCAGGATACAGCCCAACACCATCACCGTTCCCGTCACGACCCATTTGAAGGCCGCATTCTTGTCCCGCAGCATGCTGAACCCCGATCGCGACAATGACCGGTTTGACAGAATCATTCCCAGGTTGCAGACCACGAGTGTGAGAAAGGCCAATGCGCGAGCCGCCTCGTCCGAGTGATCGTGGCGCACAAACAGGTACACGGCGATGGTGACGGCAAGCGTCAGACCGCCTTGAAAGAAGCAGGTCAGCAGCGTCCGCCCACCAAAGAGCTTCGCATGGATGCTGCGCGGCTTGCGCTTCATCACGTCGCATTCTTCCTTGTCCGCCTCAAAGATCAGCGTGCAGGCCGGATCAATAATCAGCTCGAGAAAAACAATATGCACCGGAGAAAGAATCAGCGGCCATTTCAGCAAAACAGGGATCAGCGAAAGACCCGCGATCGGTATGTGGACGGACAGGATAAACATCATCGCTTTCTTGAGATTATCGTAAATGCGCCGACCGATTCGTACGGCCGTCACAATGGAGTTGAAATCATCATCAAGAAGCACCATGGATGCCGCTTCACGTGCGACATCGGTGCCTCTCCCGCCCATCGCCACGCCGATGTGCGCCGCTTTCAGCGCGGGGGCATCGTTGACGCCGTCGCCGGTCATGGCCACGACTTCGCTGTTGATTTTGAGCGCCTGGACAATGCGCAGCTTCTGCTCAGGCACCATGCGGGCAAAGATGTTAACGTGCTGGATCCGGTCCGCGAGTTGCGCATCGGATAACATCGCTAATTCCGTGCCGGCAATGTGCTGATCCGGATTCCTAAGCCCGATCTGCCTCGCGATGCTCTTGGCCGTGCCCGGATAATCGCCGGTGATCATGATCGTCCGGATACCCGCCGCGTAGCACTCTTCAATGGCCCCGCGCACATTCGGGCGGACCGGATCCTCGAGCCCGAGCAAGCCGACAAATTCGAACTGAAAATCATGTTGCTGTTCCGGCAGCTCCGCTTTTTTGTACTTTGCGCGCGCCACGCCGATCACGCGTTTGCCTTGATTGCTGAGACAATCGATGTTGCCTTCCAGCGATTGTTTTTGGGCGGCATTAAAATGGCACAGATCCGCGATCGCCTCTGGAGCGCCTTTGGCCGCGATGACCAGTTCACTGCCGTCTTGGGATGTCCACACGCGCGACATCGCAAGGAGCGCTTGACTGAGAGGGTATTCCCTCTGCAACGTCCAAGAGGCGTGCAGGTGTTCGGTGTTCTCAAGCGTGCGCTCACCCAGCTCCTTCATGGCTTTTTCCATAGGGTCGAACGGATCAGCGGGACTCGCGAGAATGCTGTATTCGACCACCTCATGGAATTCTTCAGGCAACGCATTCATCGCCGTCCCGAAGGTGAATATCCGATCTCCTGCAACGATATCGGTCACCGTCATTTTGTTGAGGGTCAAGGTGCCCGTTTTGTCAACGCACAGAACGGTTGCAGAGCCCAGGGTTTCGACAGCCGGAACCCGCCGTGTGAGCACGCGGTGTTTGGAGATGCGCCATGCGCCGAGCGCAAGAAAGATCGTCAGAACCACCGGAAACTCTTCGGGAAGCATCGCCATCGCAAGCGACAGCCCGACCAGGAATCCTTCCAGCAGGTTGCCGCGAGTCAGCCAGTACACGACAACCACCAGCACACAGAGAATGCCCCATGAAAACGCAAAGGCACGCACCACTTTGCCTGTCTGGATCTGAAGGGGCGTCCGCTCTTCTTCGAGCGATTGCAGGGCCGTGCCTATTTTTCCCAATTCGGTTCCCGTGCCGATCGCCTTGACAACGCCTGCCGCCTGACCAGCCACGACCAAGGTCCCCGAAAACGCAAAGGGCAAATCATCGCCGCCCGGCTTCCCCATCGCGGGCAACAGGTCTTCGGCGTTCGATTTGCGCACCGGCACCGATTCGCCGGTCAGAAGGGATTCGTCGACCGAGAAATTGAGGACATGCACCAGAACGCAGTCCGCTGGAACACGAGATCGGAAGAGCGTCGTGTAGGGAAAGAGTGTT
>CAZXVN010000243.1:0-3449 GCA_964643945.1 uncultured Lentisphaeraceae bacterium
GACAAGGCCATAGCGCGGCAGGGTCAACGCCCCTATTGCCTTTTCGACAGAGGGAGCAAACAGGGCGGACATCTGGCTGCCACCAAACGACGGCAGTAGAACGGGTTTAGCTAGACGTTCGGGAAAATAGGAGCGCGTGCCGTCGCTGAATGTCAGAAACGCCCGCTGGTTGTCGGGATCAACGACCGCATAGTTCTGCTTGATGAAGCTGCGCGTGCGCCGCACCATGTACAGGCGCATCAGTTCGCGCCAATCGTCTGGGTACTGGCTCTCAGCGAAAGCCCTCAGACTCCGAAGCGGGCACTGCTTGGCGAGCAGCGTCTGCTCGCCGTGGGTACGGATGTACTCCTCCGGTCGGATGCCGAGATCAGTCTCCTCGGGGATGAAGAGCCGCAACTGGTTGGCAAGGTCGAGGTAAGTCTTGTTGTACGGGGTCGCGGACAGGAGAACCACCTTGCACTCCTGTTCGCGCAGGTAGTTCAAGACCGCTTTGTAGCGCCGCCCCTCGCTGTTGCGCAGATTCTGGCTCTCATCGATGACGACGAGCCGATAACGGGGAAAGTTGGCGTCAAGCTTAGATTGCGTTTCTGTCAGGGGTAAAACCTCGGCGTGCAACTCATACTGGTGCTTAACCCCAAGCCACATCTTTTCAAGGTTCTTGGGACAGATGATCAGCGTACGATAGCCGAGATCCAGTTGGAAAAGCTTGATGACTGCCGCAGCCATCAAGGTTTTGCCGAGGCCAACGACATCGCCCAACAACACGCCGTTGCGACGTTGGACATGGTGGGCGGCGATTTTCACGGCAGCTTTCTGGAACTCGAAAAGGATACTGTCGAACTCGCGCGGGATGCGGAACTCGGTCTGGCCTTCCCGCGCGTCACGCGAGAGTCCGTGCGCGATTTTCAGGTAGACGTGGTATGGCTTGACCACCTCCTCGCGAGCCCAGCTCTCATCGATGACGGCGATCAGCGCATCTGTAATGTCGACACTGCCCTCCCAGCGGTCTTCGAACCAGTCAGCCAGTTTTTGGGTCGCGTCGGCATCCATGACATCCACGTTAAGTTCGCCCTGTTTGGCGAGGCCTGCCATAGTCAGATTGCTGCTGCCGAGATAGGCAACCTTCTTGCTCGCAGGGTCTTTCGGTCGGTAGAGCAGGTACAGTTTGGCATGCAACGGATGACGGACAAAGAGCCGGACGACAACTTTGCTGGCTTTGAGCTGTGCGGACAAACGGCGCAACCCCGCCTCGTCTTCATTGGTCGGCGTTCCGATCACCAATTGGCGGCGAAACTCCAGCGCCAGTTCGGATTTATAGCGGACAACCCTTTCCGGGGTGACACGGCTTACTTTCGCGCTGTCCTCGAAATACGCCAGCAACTCTTCGCTGGGCGTCTGCTGCATTCCCACCAGCAGTCGACAACAATGGCCTTCGCCGCCGGTCCACTTGCCAATCGTTTCATCCAGCAATCGCCATCCGCGCAGATTAAAGTAACCGACACAGAAATCGGCGCGTTCTGCCACATCAAGCAGACTCGTCAAAGCCGGAGCTAATTTATTCTCGATATTGTCGTAAATCGTTGGCACGTTTCATTTCACTTAAGTTTTGAAAATATATCAAAACAACACACACGATCCAACGAATAAAACAAAAAAGACGGACGCCGAGGGGCATCCGTCTTTTTCACACGCCGGCTGCGGCCATTCAGCGGCCTTATTTCTTGGCGGGGGCTTCGGACGCAGGCACGACCTCAACCACAGCTTGGGGCGGGAGCACCACCCACTGCAACAGGCACAACTCCGCTCCGTCGCCGCGGCGCGTACCGAGCTTCATGATGCGGGTGTACCCGCCGTTGCGACCGTCCATCGCCGGGACGACGCGGTCGAACAGCATCTGCAAGGCAACCGGGCTTTGCAGCCGGGAAGCCGCCAGACGGCGGGCCGCCAACGTTCCCTTGCGGGCCAACGTGACCATTTTTTCGGCGTCTTTACGCGCCTGTTTTGCCTTGGCCAGCGTGGTCTTAATGCTGCTTTGCAAAATCAGGTTCGTCACAAGGCTGACCATGAGCGCCTTGCGGTGCGACGTAGAACGTCCGAACTTCTTGACAATTCTCTGATGACGCATGTCTTAAAACCTCAAACGGTGTTACTTGTTGCCTTCGAGCAGTTCCAGATCGAACTTGTAGCCCAGATACAGACCCAGCTCGGTCAGCTTGTCCTTAATCTCGTTGAGTGACTTCTTGCCGAAATTACGATACTTCAGCATGTCGGCTTCCGTCTTCATCGCCAGTTCGCCAACGGTCGTGATGTTGGCGTTATTCAGGCAGTTGGCGGCACGGACGCTCAGTTCGATTTCGTTCACGCTCATGTTCAAGATACGGCGCAGGCGGTCGCGCTCCTCATCCACCTTCTTCTCCTCTTCCTCAAACTCCAGCACTTCTTCGCTGTAATCGACGAAAACATCGAGGTGATGGCGCAACACCGCGGCGCCGGTCTTCAGCGCTTCATCCGGCGAAACGCGGCCGTCGGTCCAGACATCGAGAATCAGCTTCTCGTAGTCGGTCCGCTGGCCGACGCGGGTGTTCTCCACGACGAAGTTCACACGCGTCACCGGCGAAAAGATGCTGTCGATGGGTATACGCCCGATCTCCTGCTCGGCGGTCTTGTTCCCTTCAGCTGCGCAGAACCCGCGGCCCGTGCGAATCTCCGCCTCCAGCTCCAGCGTGCCGTCCACGTCAAGCGTGGCGATCTGCTGGGTGGGGTTGAGCACCTCCACCGAGTTTTCCTCGGCAAAGTCAGCGGCGGTCACCACACAAGGCCCTTTCTTGCTCAGCTTGAGCCAGACCGGGTTGCGGCTATAGCACTTGAGGAGCACGCGTTTAAGATTCAGGATGAGGTCGGTGACATCCTCGCTCACGCCGGTTAACGCGGAAAACTCGTGGCTCGCGCCGCTCACCCTGACTGAGGTAATCGCAACACCTTCGATCGAGGAGAGCAAAACACGGCGGAGGGAGTTTCCTATGGTGCGGGCGTACCCCACTTCAAACGGCTCTGCGATAAAGCGCGCATACGTCGCTGTCCCTGTGTTCTCTTCCTTCTGAACGCGCCTGGGCATTTCAAAACGTCTCAAACGAATCGGCATGTTTACGTCCTTTCAGGCCGCGCACCCTGAAAAGGGCCGCGGTCGTCAGCACTACTGCGCTTAGCGCGAATACAATTCGACAACGGCCTGCTCATCCACGACGGGCGCGATCTGCTCGCGCGTCGGGAGATTGATGATTTCCGCACGGAACGCCTTCTTGTCCAGCGAAAGCCACGTGGGCGTCTGCTGGGTGGTGGCGGCCTCGAGACTGCGCGTGGCAAGGTCTCGGCTGCGCGGACGGTCGCGGACTTCCACCACGTCACCGACCTTGAGGATCATGGACGGAATCGCGACGGCTTTGCCGTTC
>CAZXVN010000244.1:0-2363 GCA_964643945.1 uncultured Lentisphaeraceae bacterium
AGCCTGCGCGCCGCCGCGGAAATGGCGACCGATATGGGCGACGACGCCTTTGCCGACGAATGTCGCAAGATCGCCGACACCGGCCGCGAGAGCATCAAGCGGCTTTTCGAGCAGGAGTATTTTATCAACCTGATAGACCCCAAACATCCGGATGCTGTCAATTCCGGCACGGGCTGCGAAATTGACCAGGTCTTTGGCCAAAGCTGGGCCTATCAAGTCGGCCTTGACCGCGTGATCCCGCAGAAGGAGACGCGATTGGCGTTGCAGGCGCTGTGGCGCTACAACTTCACGCCTGACTGCGGAGCGTATCGCAAGATCTACAAGGGTGGTCGCTGGTTTGCGCTGGCAGGCGAGGCGGGAATGCTGATGTGTACGTTCCCGCGCAAGGACTGGAGCTTCGAAAACGCCAGTGGCAAAGGCAACACCGACGGGGTCTGCAACCTGCTCAACGAGGTCATGAACGGCTTCGAGTATCAGGTGGCCGGACACATGCTGTGGGAAGGCATGCTGCAGGAGGGCCTGGCCGTCACACGCGCGGTGCATGACCGTCACCACCCGTCCAAGCGCAACCCGTGGAACGAGGTGGAGTGCGGCGACCACTATTCGCGCAGCATGGCCAGCTACGGGGTCTTCCTCGCGGCGTGCGGCTTCGAGTATCACGGACCCAAGCAGCACATCGGCTTTGCGCCACGGCTGACCCCGGATAATTTCAAGTCCGCGTTCACGAGCGCCGAAGGCTGGGGCAGCCTCGGCCAGAGCCGGGCCGGCAAGGCGCAGACCAACCGCATCGACGTCAAGTGGGGCGGGCTGCGGCTGAAGACGCTTGCGTTTGAACTGCCTGTGGGCGCCGTCTTGAAGGCTTCAACCGTCGCTGTCGGAGCGCAGCGGATCACCGTGAAAGCGGTTCAGACCGGGCAGCGGGTCGAGTTGACGCTGGCGAAAGAAGTGGTTATAAAGGCCAAGGAAACCATCACTTCAAAACTCGATTTCACCTGAAAGGCCAAACATGACGGATCTGCCAGACTCTTTTCTTGAAGAATTTCTGAAGGCGTGCCACCAGACGGCCCGGTGCGGCCTGATGCGCTGCAGCAGCGGCAACATGTCCGTGCGGCTGGACAAGGACCGCCTGCTGGCCACGGCCACGCGAAGCTGGATGGCGAACATCTCGCCCGAGCAGGTCTCCGTGTGCCGCATCTCGGACGGCGTCCTTCTCGAAGGGGCCAAGCCGACTGTGGAGATCGGGTTCCATGCGGGCATCCTGAAGACGCGGCCGGAGGTGAACGTGGTGCTGCACTTCCAGACGCTTCATGCGACGGCGCTGGCGTGCCAGCAGGCGCGCGACATCAACTACTTCGTGATACCGGAAATCCCCTTTTACATCGGCCCCGTGGCGCGCGTCCCTTATTTTCTGCCGGGTACGGAGGAACTGGCCCAAGCGGTCACGGGTGCCATGAAAGACCACGACATGGTTGTCATGGGCAATCACGGGATTGTGACCGTCGCGGCCGACTACGCCCACGTGATCCAGAACGCCGAGTTCTTCGAGCTGGCCTGTGCGGTCATTGCGCACAGCGGCGATAATCTGACCCCGCTGCCGGAGGAGGACGCCAGAGCGCTGCTTGCCTTGCGGCAGGCGTCAAAGAGAGGCGTATAGGATTACGATTGCGAAGGTTGCCGATCCCTCTTAATCCTAATCGTGCTCTTAATCGTAATCCCGATACCAACTTGAAGATACAGGTGAACAGGGAGTGTGCTAAAATTAAAAGACTATTTGTTGCCGGAATTCTAACAGTTGCGATTTTGTCTGCCAGGGCCGAGCAGACGGGCCCCTGGAATATGGCGGCGCTGTCGAAAGTGCCGCACGCGACCTGGGGCGAGGCCAACGAGCAGATCCAGGAGGTGTATTACGAGGGCGAACAATTCAAAGGCAAGCCAACCCGCGTGTTTGCCTATTGCGGCAAGCCGGAAGGGGCGGGGCCGTTTCCCGGAATCGTTCTCGTTCATGGCGGCGGAGGGACGGCCTTCCGCGATTGGGCCAAACACTGGGTGAAGAACGGGTATGCGGCGCTTGCGATGGATCTGGCCGGCCACGGGCCGGCAGGCCGGCTTCCTGACGGGGGTCCCGACCAGGGAGACGATGTCAAGTTCCCTGTGTTCGGGCCGGACGAAGTGAAGGACATCTGGACCTATCAGGCAGTGGCGGCAGTCATCCGCGGCCATTCCCTGCTGGCGTCGCTCAAAGAGGTGGATCCTAAGCGGACGGCGCTGACAGGCATCAGCTGGGGCGGCTACCTGACCTGTATCGTGGTTGGGCTGGACCACCGCTTCAAGGCGGCGGTACCGGTTTACGGCTGCGGCTTCAT
>CAZXVN010000245.1:0-5047 GCA_964643945.1 uncultured Lentisphaeraceae bacterium
GGGGCGGCAACACCGTCTTGAGTTGCTCGTTCCACTTTTCCCAGGCCAGGCCGCGGTGCTGGTACATGGCCAGCGTCCCGTAATACCAGTAGTAGATGTCTGCCTGGGCGGCGTTTGGCAGCCGCGCCGACAGGAAAGCCGCCGTCTCCATCATGCGCGGATCCTCAGGGGGGACTCCCATGTTCTGGCGGCTGAACATGCCTTCTGCTACCATGGCGTTCATCGGTATCTTGTCTTCGTAGCCGTTCAATCCGCCCTGCTCACCGCTGCTCACCGAAGTCAGCCAGCGGTCTGCCCCCGCGATCGTTTCTTCAGGCACGGCAAATCCGCCCATCCGCGCGCTCAACACGGCCATCAATTGCCACCCGCAGACCGAGGTGTCGCCGGCCTGTCCCGGCCGATAGCGCCAGCCGCCCGTGCCGGCGTTCTGCGCTTTAACGATGAACTGAACCAGATTGCTGACCACGGGCCGGAGCGCCTTGTCCTTTGTCAAGGCGAAGGCTTCGGCGAGCGCGATGGTGGCGATGCCCTGGTCGTACATGTCGCCGTCCGCCCCCCCCCGGATGTCGCCGTCCGGCTTGGCCTGTTTGATCAGCCAGGTCACGGCCTTTTGGGCGGACGGCTGGTACTGGCCGGACTCGTTGTGCTTCACGCCCCATCCCAGATAGCAGAGCAGGGCCAGTCCGGTCGCGCCAATATCACGGCCGGGCTCGCCGCCGTATTTCTGGATGTCCCAGTGCCCGTCCGGCTCCTGATGCTTGGTCAGCCAGTCAAGCGCCTTGGTCACCGAACCCTGCGTGGCACCGCTCCCCCCCAGTCCTTCCACGTACGCCACATTCTTCCTCGCTTCCTGCCGGAGCTTGTACGGCGAGATCTGCCGCGCCAAACCGCCCGGGACGTCCAGCTTGCCCGGCAGGTTCAGCGTCGTGTTCTTCACGCCGCTGTCGGCGAGCAAGGCCGAAAGCCGGGTGCCCGGCTCCCGCAGCTCTGTGATGCCGGTTGACACCTCCCGGCTGCCCGAGGCCGCCGCAACCGCGCCTCCCGCGTCCTGGGTCAGCAAAGAGGACGCCCGAGCGGCCGGTGCGGTTCGGGTGACATCCGACACGCCCGCCGACGTCCGCACAGGCTCCGACCCGGGGAGCGCGATGTCCACCCGCGATATGGAAACCGAAGGCTTGTCTGCCAGCGGCTGAAACGCCTCGGCGACTGCGACGCCGCCCGCGGCACCCAGAGGGGTCTCGACCTTCAGGGCGACGTCCGGCATCGTCGGCTGGATCTCGGGCAGATCCGGCATCTTCGCGGCCGGGGATACGCGTGTTGCCGGTAATTGCGCCGAAGGGGAGGATTCCCCGACAAGCGACGCGGTCGTGCCGCCTGCGGCCACAGTTTGTACGGTGGTCCGCTGCACGGGCTTGAAGTCCAGAACCGGCCCGGGCAGCGCGACATCCGCCCGCGACGTGGAAACCGAAAGCGTATCCGCCAAAGGCTGGAACGCCTCGTCGGCTTTGGCTTCCGAAACGGTCCCCGGTGCTTTCTCGACTTTCAGGGCGACGTCCGGCATCGGCAGCCGGATCTCGGGGAGCTCCGGCAGCTTCGCGGCCGCAGGTTCGCGCGGCGCCGGCGTTTCGGCCGCGGGGGCAGCGTCCGCGACAAGCGACACCGCCACGCCGTGTGCGGCTGCGGTCGGCGCCGTCGGCTGCACGGGCTTGAAGTCTGCGGCCGGCCCGGGCAGCGCGACATCCGCCTGCGCCGTTGACACCGAAGGCCTGTCCGCCAGCGGCTGGAACGTCTCGGCGGCTTTGGCTTCCGACACGGACCCCGGGGCTTTCTCGACCTTCAGCGTGATGTCCGGCATCGGCGTCCGGATCTCAGGCAGGTCCGGCAGCTTCGCGGCCGGTGATACGCGCGGCTCCGGCGTTTCCGCCGGGGAGGCGGTGTCTGCGACAAACGACTCGGTCACGTTGCGCGCGACAACGGTTTGCACCGCCGGCTGCACCGGCTTGAAGTCCGGAACCGGCAGCGCCTCTTCCGCCTGTTCGGCCACGAGGGTATCTTTGGACTGCGGCAGCTCCAAAATCTTTTCACGCACATCCAAAGCTATTTTCTCTTGGGCAAGCGCGTCGATGTTCACCGACAGTTCCTGGTTGCGGAGGGCACTCGACTCGATGAACTGGCTCGAAATAATCCACAGCGCCGTCAGCAACAGGAACACCAGATGGAGCAAAAGGGAAACGATCATGCACTTGGCCCGCAGGCTGGTGAGCTCCTTCAGGTGGGTCAGGATATAGAGGATGCCGGCCAGCGCGGCCAAGCCCAGCAGGATCCACCAGCGGAGCGCGTGCAACAGGTTGCCCAAGCTGTACCAGCGGCTGAAGTCCCAACGCCCCTCGACCTCGCATGCGTTCGCCGCAAACGGACGCAGCTCGGCGGCACGGTTCGCGCCGCGATCCGAGTTGAAGAGCAGTTGGAAACCCTCCCTCCCCGCAGCTGGCCCTTGCTCCTCGGCGGACGTGTTGATTTCGGAGCCCGCAGTCGCCACCCCGACTTCTTGCTGATCCAGCACCCGCGCGGAGTACACATCGAAGCGGCCGCTACCCGGTTCGCGATCCGAGGCGAAGTACAGCCAGTCGCCCCGTTCGGTCAAACTGACCTGCGTTTCGTTGGCCGGGGTGTTGAGCGCTTCGAGAGGTGCGGCAGAGGAAAGGCCGAGCGCGGACAGAGGCGCCGCCGACGGGGCTGGCGCAACCACGCCCGGTTCCGCCCGCTTCGTAGTGCGCTTCGTCTTTGCGGCAGGTTTGGGAAGGGGCGGCGCGGGTGTTGCGGTCACAGGCGGCGCGGCGTTGGTCACCGGCTCGGACGCCAGGATGTCGGCGGCAAAGAGGTCGAAGTCCTTCTGCGGGCGTGCCGTCCGGTCGGAGGCGAAATACAGCCGCGTGCCGTCCGGCGAAGGTGCCGGGGAACATTCGTTGGCTGACGTGTTGACCGAAGCCCCCAGATTGGTGACCCCGATCCACAGTCCGTTATGGCGCACGGCGGTCCACAGGTCGTAGCCGCCGAACCCGCCGGCCCGGTCGGAGGCGAAGAAAAGGCGCGTGCCGTCACGCGTGATGACGGCGTCTTGTGTGTTCGACTCTCTGTTCACGCCCTCGACCGGAACGGGGGGCGACCACTCGTATCCGTTCCAGGAGGACGTCAGAACCTGCACCATGCCCGTGGTGGTGGCAGAAGCCCGTGACAGGAGAAGACCGGCGCCGTCTGGAGTCAACTGCAGTGACGAACGTTCCACGAGGCCGGTCGTGTGGCGGCTCAGCGGAGCGGGAAAATCCCAGACAACGGGCCGCGGCGTGACGTCAACCGCCCGCTTGTTAATGGCTACGTCGTCGGTATAGCGGCACCAGATGGTGCTGCGCAACGCGAAAAAGAGTGACCCCAACAGCCCCGCCACCGTGAGCCCGGAAAGTAAGAGGCCCACCCAAGCCAGAACATTGTTGCGGCGGCGACGGCTCAAGGCTGGCTTTTTTTCGGCACGCTGCGGGGAGGTGGTCCACGCGACGGCACCCAAGCGAGCTTCGACCACCGACCGGCGGCATTGCCGAGTAAAGAGCAGGATGCTGCACAGTGCGGCCGCCAGCAGCAGCAAATGTCCCTGGAGCTTCAGCAACTGGTCTCCCAGCCCAGAAAGCAGAGTGTAATCGTGGAAAGCCCGCACATAACGCGATGTCGCGACATACAGGTGCGGCGCACCGGTCGGGACGCCGTCGCGGTTGGAAGTGAAGAGGAGTTGGAAACCGTTCAGGCGCAGGGCCGGGGAAGTCTCGTCGGCGGCGGTGTTGATTTCCGGCCCGAGGCGCTCCGGAGCGGCCTCCTGCGCCGGGTTCACACGGGCCCGGTAAAGGTCGTAACCGCCTGCACCGCCCCTGCGGTTCGACGCGAAGTAGACGAAATCGCCCCGCCGGGTAAAGGATGGCCGCTGCTCTTCCGCAGGCGAATTCAGCGCCTCGGCGGGCCGGGCCCGCCGATAGAGCGGCACCTTCGAGATTCGCTCAGCATCCCATCCGTCGCTTCCTGTCGTCCGCGCCTGCGGATCGTAACCCAACCCGTAAAGCGGCGTGTAGCGGTAGTACACTTCGAGCGAGAGCGTACACATGGCCGTCACGATGACGCGGCCCATCTGATCACCGTGCTGGTGGCTGGACGGATCCCAACTGCCTGCCAACGCGCCGTCGCGGCGCTGAGCGGGCAGATAGTACTCGATGAGGCGCTTGTTCCACGCCTGCCAGAAGGGCCCCTGATATTGGTAGGACCCCAACACCGCGTTGTACCAGTAATAAATACCCGCTTTGCCAGAATCGAGGACATAGGCCACCAGCGCGTCCCCGTGGTCCCGGGCACGGACAGAATTGGGGGAAGGCCCAAGCAGTTGGGAACAGAAAAAGCCGGCCGCCTGCATCGCTGGCTGTCCGCTTGACGCGCCGGCCGTGTAGCTGTAAAGACCGCCGTGCGGGCCGGACGCCATCTTCTCCCGTAACCAGGAACGGGTCTTCGCCAGACAGGTCTCGGAAATCATCAGGCCGGAAAGCTCCGCACTCTTGAGCGCCATGATTTGCCAGCCCGACACCGACAGGTCGCCCGCCTCCTTCGGCGTGTAACGCCAGCCTCCGTCCTCATGCTGAGCGTCGACGATGAAGTTGACCGCTGCTTGCACCGGCTCTTTCAGCTTCTCGTCTTTGATCAGCCCGTACGCTTCGGTGAGCGCCAAGGTCGCGATGCCTTGGTCGTACATGTTCCCGCCAACCCGCATGTCGCCATTGAGCTTGGCATTGCCGACGAGCCATGACAGCGCGTTGGACACCACGCCGCTGTACGGACTGCCGTCACCCGGCTTGACCCCGCGACCCAGAAAGGTCAGCAGCGCGAAACCGGTTCCAGCGGCATCGTGTCCGCTTGAGCCTCCGGTTTTGGAAAGGGCCCAGCGCCCGTCGGGTTCCTGATTCGCGGCCAGCCACGCCAGCGCGCGTTCCACTGCAGATTCGGTCTGCTCGCTGCC
>CAZXVN010000246.1:0-21127 GCA_964643945.1 uncultured Lentisphaeraceae bacterium
ACGGGGCAGCTGCCCAGCCTCGAATCAGCCAGCGTGCGCACGGACAGATAACGATTGCCGCACCCGTCAAGCTTGCCGGCAAGTTGACTGTGGACGCAACACAAAACAGCGAAGTGATGCTCGGCGGGTTGATCTCCGGCACAGGCAGCCTGGTAAAGAACGGCGAAGGCCGGCTGCAGCTGGGCAACAACAAGAACACGTACAGCGGTGGAATTGTCGTCAATGACGGCTCGTTGTTCATGATTGCGGCGAATGAATGCTTCGGCTCCGGCCCGATCACGCTGAATGAAGGAGGCGTTCTCGCCCTTGAGCACATTGACGGAAAGAATCCTCTTGTTCTGAACGGAGGCACGATTCATGCCGGCAACGGATTCGGTGACAGCTGGAGCGGAACCATCACCCTTACCGGGAATACGGAAATGACTTCTTATGCGGATTTCATGCTCAGCGCCGCAATGAGCGGGCCGGGCGGGGTTACCCACATTGGCGGGCTTGGCGCATTCGGGCCGTCGAACAGCGGACAGATTACGCTCTGCGGCACCAACACCTACACCGGCCCGACCATTGCCATGCGGGGCACGTTAAGAATTATGAAAGCCGCCTCGCTTTATAATGGTGATGTAACGAAATGGACGCCTGCGGGAATCACGGTCGCTCCCACGGCCACGCTCCGGCTCTGCGTCGGCGGGCCCGGCGAGTTCACCGGCCCGCAGATCGATGCGTTCTTCAAGAGCCTGACGGCCGCGATCAACAACAACGGCCTGATGGAGCGTGCCGTGCTCTGCCTGGACACCTCCAATGCCAAGGAGCCGGTCACGCTTTCGGCCAACCTGTCGGACTCGAAAGGCCCCGGCGGCGGCGCGTTTCTTCTCAAGAAATGCGGGGCGGGAACCATGGAACTCACAGGCAAAAACACCTACACCGGCCAGACCATATTGGAGGGCGGTGTCCTGAAAGTGTCCTCGCTCAACAGCTTCAAAAAAGGCAAGCCCGGCAGCAGCCTGGGTGCGCCGACCGACATCGAAACCGGCGAGATCGTCATCGGCAGCGGAGACGGTGAGTGCGGTTTGATCTATGCCGGCACGGGCGAGACCACTGACCGCGTGATGAATCTTGCGGGAAAGACGTCGACCGTGACGTTCGATCAATCGGGAACCGGCCTGCTTAAGCTCACCAGCACCTTCGTGATCTCGGGGCACAGCGCCAGCAAGACCCTCGTGCTCAAGGGCGACACCGCCGGCACGGGTGAACTCGCCGGCAACCTTGTCAACCCCCATGACCGCGCAGGCAAGGCGACGACCAGCGTCACGAAATCCGGCTCGGGCATGTGGACGCTCTCGGGCACCAACACGTATACCGGCCTGACCAGCGTGAAGCAGGGCACGCTGTCGCTCGCGAACGCGCGCAGCCTCGGGGAGAAGACTGATGTCGCGCTTTCCGCAGGCGCGGTCCTCGACCTGAACTTCAAAGGGGAACTGCCCGTCGGCAAACTCACCCTCGACGGGAAGCCCCAGCCCGCCGGCACGTACAACGCGGGCAACACGCCCGCCTTCATCAAGGGAACAGGAGCCCTGAAGATCCGCTGACCAAGGAGCGCTTATGCCTGAACTGCCTGAAGTCGAAACCCTCGTGCGAGACCTCCGTGCGCACGCGCTTGAGGGTGCCGTCATCCGCTCCGTTGACATCCGCTGGCACCGCTCGGTCGCCGGCCTGCCGCCGAAGGCCTTTGCGCGCGCTTTGGCCGGGCGCACGGTCACCGGGCTCGAGCGGCGCGCCAAGTATATCGTGATCGCGCTCGACTCCGGCGCCCGCCTGCTCATCCACCTGCGCATGACCGGAAAATTCCGTTTTGCCGATGCGGGTGAAGAGCCCGGCAAGCATGACCATGTGGTCATCACCTTTTCCGATGCGCGCCGCCTGGTCTTCAACGACACGCGCAAATTCGGTCGCCTCCTGCTCTGCGCCCCCCGCGAGGATCCCCTCGCCGGCCTCGGGCCTGAGCCGCTGGAAGCGGCCTTCACGGCGGCGGTCTTGCGCGCCCGTCTCGCAGGCAAGACCCGCATGATCAAGCCGCTGCTGCTCGACCAGACCTGCGTGGCCGGCCTCGGCAACATCTACGTGGACGAGTCGCTGTGGCAGGCGCGGATCCACCCGGAGCGCCGCGCCGACACCTTGACGCCGGCCGAGACGAGCCGCCTGCACCGCGCCATCCGCGGCGTGCTGCGGCGCGCCGTCGCAAACAGCGGCACCACGCTGGGAACGGGCGCGGACAACTTCTACAGCGTGGCCGGGCGCCGCGGGCGCCACGCGGACGCACTCAAAGTTTTCCGCCGCGACGGGCTCCCCTGCCCGCGCTGCGGCACGCTCCTCGCGCGCAGCGTCGTCGGCCAGCGCGGCACGCACTTCTGCCCCGCCTGCCAGAAACGCTCAACGCCCATCGCTGCACTTTCCACTCGCATGTGAAGCTTCGCCGCTGTTCATTGCGCGTCCGCGATTTCGAGGACACGCGCCAGCCTCTCGGGGTCTTGCCTGAAAGGGGCCCCGAGCCCCTCGTAGAAGCCGTGCGCTTCAATCAGGTGGATGTTCAGTTCGGAAAAGGACACCTGTTCGCCGCTATCCAAGTTGCAGACCTCAATGAAATCCTTCGGGTACAGCCCCCGATGCAGGAACGGACAAGGCAGTTTGCCTCTGACGCTGTCCACTCGGACTTCAAAATGATCAAGCACGCGAAGCGGTTGCCCGAGACCGCGCGCGCCGGCAGCGCACAGCTCACGCATGCGGGCCGCGATGGCGGCGTGCGTCAGACCTAAACGGCGCACAGCGGCGTCATCCGCGTCGAGAATATCGCGCACCTTACGCCTGTCTTGACCCAACAGACCGTCCAGGGTGATCACGCCCGGCCGCATCTGGTTCTGAATGGCATCGTCGTTTGCGCTCTGTTTCATGTGGGCCCCCGCTTTAGACATACTTGTCGTAGAAGATATTGGCATCTGGCATGCCTTTGGCACGCAACACCTCGACGCAAGCGTCGATCATCAGCGGACTGCCACACAGGTAGGCCTCCGCCTGTGAAGCGTCCCGAACCTGCCGATCCACCACTTCGGTGATCAGCCCGGTCTCGCCCGTCCACCCGTCTTCCGGGGCCGGCTCGGAGAGTGCCGGGATGAACCGGAAGTTCGGCAGGTCGCTTTCGAACTGGCGCATCCGGTCGACCAGAAACAAGTCGCGCGGGGTTCGGGCGCCGAAGAAATAGCGGCAGGCTCTCGGATTCTTTGTGCGTGCCATCTCGTGCAGGATCGATTTGAGCGGGGCCATGCCCGAACCTCCGGCGATGAAAATCATTTCGCCCGCGCCCGGCCTCAAATAAAACGAGCCATACGGCCCGCGGATAGTCACGATGTCTCCCACCTTCAGGTGCTTGTGTACATAGGTCGTGCCGATACCGTCCGGCACATACCGGATTTCCAATTCGATCTCGCAGGTTTCGGCGGGTGCGGAAGCGATCGAGTACGCCCGATGCAAGGGCGTGTGGGTCAACGCATAGGGCGGCACCTCCAATTGGACAAACTGACCCGCCCTGAAAGTAAGCTCCGCCGGCTCCACAAGCTTGAGCGTCACCTGCTTGATGTCATACGTGAGATCGGTCAGTCCGACCACCTGCGCCCGGTAATGTTTGACGTCAAACCGCTTCGCGGGAATCTGGATGTTCTGGTCACGCGTGCTCTTGACCTGACAAGCCAGCCGGATATTGTCCTTCTGCTCCTCCGGGGTCAGCCACGGCAGCTCCGTAGGCAGAAGCGGCCCCGCACCCTGAAGGATCGGCACGCTACAAAGTCCGCACGAACTGCGGCCACCCAGAAGACCGAGAAGCGTCATCCATACGGTACGAATCATGCGTCGTTCCTTGTATCGTTACCTCTTGTAAACATCCAGCTCGTAAATGGACCAATAATAAAGGGCGTTCATCCCGGTCTGCGTAATCCGCAGAAAGCGGGCGCGCTGCTCCGGGAAGGTGATGGTGGTGATGCCCATCTGCCCCGTGCCGGTGGCGATTGGTTTGCCCCAGCTGACCCCGTCTTTCGACACCGAGACGGAATACGCGTCGGGAGAATCAAAGAGCGCCCAAGTCGTGTCGAGCACGATCTTGTCAAACGTCTGCCGCGTCTTCATATCGACCTGAAACCATTGGCCGGCATATTGGGGTTTCGTCATATCGCGCCAGCCGGTCCAGTGATCCCCGTCGGTGGCGTTGGCGGCAGACACATCGATTGGAATTTTATCGCCGCTGAAAAGGAACGAGCCGTCGGGCGCGGAGGCCGATGCCGTCCAGGCCTTCTTGTCGGGCGGACGGTCCTTCGGAGGAGGCGGCGGCAGCGGCTTGGGCGAAGTCAGCGGGACACTTCCGAGGCCGAGAAACTTCCAGGTGCCAGGCGCCACGGTAAACTTGATATACTCGGCATCCTCGCCCTGCCAGGCGACCCCCTCCACGCCACCGCTAAAGGTGCCCTTCCAAACAGGCGCGCCGTTGACCGTGATCGCGTTCAGCGTGGTGAACGAGCCTTTGGGTATCCCCACGATGGCGGTGGTCTCGGCAGGCGAAGTCAGGGCCAGGGCATATTCCGAGGCGGTCTTCTTGAGCTCCACCGTCACGTTGCCCTTGATGGAGGGGACGACCACTTTGAACGCGGTCAGGAAGGCCTCCCTGGGCAAGACCTGGAACGTGCTCCACCCCGGCGCCACTGGGGAAACGCCGGCAATGTTTTGAGAAAGAATCAGCGCAGGAGGATTCCACCCGTGATTCAGTGAGGAGCCTTCTTCAAAGGCGTCTGTCCGCGAGGCCCACCAGCGGTCATACCCTTCCCACAGTGTCGTAAAACTGCACGGGATCATGGTCTTGTAACGGTGATACATTCTGAGCAAGGCATGTTCCTGTTTCCCCATGGTACAAAGGGCTTCGAAAACCCAGCGGTCGAAGAAATTGCTGGAATTCAGACGCGTGGACAACGCCGTCCTGTAGATCGATTCCCACTTGGACCGGTCGGCAAGCCCGGCGTTCACGGCCATGGCATTGGCCCGGTCGTCCGGAGAATAGACGCTCTTCGACATGTAGTTCTCGCCTTTCCAGTAAAGGCTGTCGAAGGTGCTTTTGATCGCGTTGAGCTTTTCGTCGATCAGCGCGACATCGGCCTCATGTCCGGTGGCCAGCGCTATCTTCCTGAGTGTTTTCAAGTCGATGTAATAGAAGCACGTCTCGATGACTGGCGTGTCCTTGATCTCTTTGCCCCAGTCAAACCACTGGCGCGGGTTGCCGAACTGATAAGTCTCGAACAGGAAGGTCTTGGTCTGGTCATAGACCGCACGGACGGATTCGAGATCGCCGGTGTGCAGATAGTAGAACCAGAGCCCGTATTCGCCAAGAAACTCGAGATGCTGCCCCGGGTAGAACTTGGGCTCAAGCTTACGCAGCACCAGCTCTTTGGCCAAACGGTGAGAGTTGGCATCAAACACATAAAAGCACTGGTTCAACTCCGGTGTGCCGTCGCCCCAGAAGCCGACCCGCTCGCGGTCGGGGCAGTCATAGAACCACTCCCGCATGCAGAGGTAAGCGGTGCGGGCCGCCTTATTCCAGAGAATGTTGTAGTCCTCGTCGTTGCACACGAACGAACCCGCGAACGTGGTGTCGTAGCCGGTCTCGCGGTACTTCACGGCTTTCACGGTCACGCCTGCGGGAATGGTGTAGATCGCGCCTTCGCCGCTCACCCAGTTCTTCGCCTCGAGCGTCTGCGGGCCCGCGACGGTCTTGCAGGTCTCCGTGGGGGTGAGATAGAGAACCAACGGATTGCTGGAGTTGAAACGGATCTCCTGGCCTGCCGGAGCTTCGACTTCGATCCAGGGCTGGAAATGACAATTGTACGGCATCGTGCAGACCAGCTTCCAGACATGGGTCTCGACGCGGGGCAGGTCTTGGGATACGCGGACATACTCCTTTAAGCCGTAATCCTTGATGACCGTGACGCCTTTGCTCACCGCTGCCGCGGTGCTGCCCAAGTCTGTTTGTCGGACAGCTGCCGCCTGCACCATGCCGGCAAGCATCGTGATGCTCCATACGCGCAATCCTGTTTTCTGCAAACCTTGCTCCTTGACCTGTTTCAGCACCGCCCAGCGTATTATTCAGCGCTTCCTGCCGCAACCGCAAGCCGAACCGGCTTCTTCGCGACGATCTTGATCCAGACAATCAGGTCGGTGCTCTCAAGCGTGCGTCGGTGGCCGTAGCGGAAATCCCGGCCGCGCGGGACATCTGCGCCGTCGATCTTCAGCTTGGCCGTCTGATCCCCCCAGCCCTGGATGACAAAGGCCGGATTGACAACAGGCGAATCCTCACTCGCCGCCAGCTCCATCTCCAGGCCGCCGCCCGGCTGAATTCGCTTGAGGAGATACGCGCGCTGATCCGGGTTATAGCCATCACTTGAAAAAGCCGCGCCGGTCAGCTTGATCGCCGCTGGCTGGATCCATGATTTCGCCAGCGGAACCAGATCCGCTGCGGGCTTGTCCGTCATGCCATACAGGAAGGCCCCTGAAGGCTGCGTAACCCAACTGAGCGAAGAATGGGCCGCCTGATCAGGCGCCATGGCATAACGGCCGTCACTGGAAATCCGTGCGACCGGCCAGTGATTCCACCACGGAAAATGTGAAAACTCTTTGCGGACTTCGCAGTTGAAGGTGCCGATCCTGGAACCCGGCTTGACAATGATCAGCGGGCGGAAGCGCGATTTCAGATTGACCATTTGGATGACCGGTTCCTCAAGATCCAAAGAGGGATACCCCTTTTCCCACGAATAGGTTTTGGCTTCGCCTTTGAGGTTGGCCAAACTGAGCGCCTCCAGTTCGCAGTTGTCCTCGGGACGCGTCCCCGGCTCACTCAGAAAAATAGTCTCCTGATCCACCCGGTGCGCAGGCTCCGGCCACCAACCCGTCACATCACGGGTTGTCACGCCATCCGGATAAACATAGTAAAATTCGTCGCCGTACTGCCCCTGCCCGGCAACCTCGTTATAGTCAGCAAACTGGTAAGCGGCATCCACCATGGCATAACGCCAATGGATGACCACACGGGCATCGGTGTTCTCTACAATCCGAACACGGGAGAACCGGCATTGAGCGTCCGACATGTGCTCACAACATCCGACCGCGCCTTTGCCTCCGCGTCGCCGCAATTCGTCCGGCCAGACCCCGGTTTCCAGACTCTGATCCGCCATCCATTTTCCATTCTCCGAGACCCAGCAGGGCGAGAAACGTGTCCCGCGCCAGAACACCATTTGCACAGGCAGCTCGTCGAACTTGACCACGATGTCCTCTTCGCCGGCCATCTGCCACAAGGCATCCCATTGCTCGTAATAAGCGAGCCGGGACGGATAGGCCCCGAAACGCTTAGCGCCCTTGGCCACATCCGGGAACCGGCGCGCCGGAATATCCGGAACAGAGGCCGGCTGATCCGCCGCCCAGGCGGCTTGGATTTCTTTCTCCGTCAGCGCGCGGTCATAAATCTTGACCTCGTCCAAGAGCCCGTCAAGCGACCACCAAGAGGGGAATTTCGCCCAGTCCCGAACCAGATGCGCGGGAACCATTTTCTCGTGGTTGCGCCCGATGTGAAGATCGATGTCCCGGGCAAAGCTGATCCTTTTTTCCACAGGAAAAGCCCCGGCGGGCTGACCATTCAGAAACAAACGGACCCCCCAAGCCGGATCATACACCGCGGCCAGATGATACCAGGTCTTCAGGCTGCAAACGTTCGTGGCCATACAGCTTGTCCAGCGGAAATCCGCTGCCAGCTGCAGTCCGAAACGGCCCGTGCTGTCAATCCCGAAAGAGTATCCGCGCGTTTCCATATCGCGCTGGGCCAGGATGGGCGTCCAGTTCCATGGATAGGCCGCCAGAGCCACCCAGCTCTGGAAGGTGAATCCTTTTGTCAGCTGAGGAACCTGTGCTGCCTCACACCGGACAAGGGTTGTGAACCCGTCGAACCTCAGACACTCCCCGCGCACACCGCCCGGCATAAACTTAGATTGGCCGTCGATGGCATTCGTCACCCCTCTCGCTGAATCCACGGCGGTCTGGCTGTCGAATTTCAACCAGGCAACGGGGCCCTCAGCAGCTTGCGCCTGAGTGCCAGCGGCAAGAAGCAGCCGCGCAATCGCTCGTACAAGATTTGATTTCATCTGTCCTGCTGCTTTACCGCGTAGCTGCCGTTGGGGATTTCAAGCTTGTAGCTGGCAACATGATAGCGGACCGACTGGTAAACAGGGTCCTCTTCTGTCCCTTCGGCCGGCGCCGCGAACGTGGCGACCGAACCGCCGGTCGCCCCTGCCGCTTTTCCTGCGCTCTGCGGGACGACCGGGCGGGTGTCGAAATCAGACGGCCCCTGGGGCGGGCCCCAGGCCGCAGCAGCGGGCGCCGCGAGATTCGGCACCCGCCGCCGCCTGGGTGCGCCAGTGAAGGCCGCTCCCAACAGCTTGCCGGCCTTTTCAACAAGCTGTCTGACCCTGCCGTGTTCGCAGGCTCTATTTAGCCATGTCGGCCAGAGTCTGTTTCGCCCTGTCGGCAACCCCCTGATTCTTGCTGGTCAACAGCTTGTTGGCGACTTCCTTCACCTGGGCAGCAACCGCAGCGTCTTTGCGGAGGTTCCACGCCATATCGGCCGCGGACTGCTCCGCCTCATCCCTGAGCGCAGGATCATCCAGATACTTGCTCACCATGCTCAGGGTGTCCCCGGTCCGCACGCCTCGCAGACCGCTGATAATCAGCTTCTTTTCATCCGGGCGGGTCGCCAGTTCGGCGGCCTTTTTGAACATCTCCGTCCTCTGAGCCGCGTTCAAAGCGGCATGCTCCATGCCGGCGATCCTGATATAGCCCCGCAGCGCCAGAATGCGCTCGTTTTCTTTCGGAGCGCTCTTCGAAGCATCAAGCAGCTCGCCGGCCGCACTTTCATTGCACCAGGCCGCGAGCGAACGCACGGCGCTCCCGTACAGCTCCTTGTTCCCCGACTTCATCGCTTTCTTCACGACGTCCAAAGCCGACGCGTTTCCGACCAGCGAGGCCATGTCGACGATCGCTGCTTTTCCGGCTTCCGTCGTACCCGGATAGTACGAGGCGACGACGTCGAAACACTTGGGCTTGTCCTTGGCTTGCGAACAAACTTTCCGGGCCGCCGCAACCGCATCCGACAACTCCGCTTCATCCTTGATCGCAAAGGCCGCTTTGGTCATCGGTGCGATATCCGCTTCGGTCGCGAGCGAGCCGAGTCCGTTCCACGCCGCTTTTCTCACTTCGGCATCACTGTCGTTCAGCAGTTTAAACAAGGCCGGCACGGCTTCGGTACAGCTTCTGGCCACCAGCGCCTTGATCGCCGGCGCCTTGAGTTTGTTGTCCTCCAGAGACTTGATGAGAATGTCGTTCACGCTGCTGCCCGGCATTTTCGCGAGCGCCTCCGTGGCGGAACCGCCCATGGCCAACATCTGCTTCACGGTCGCCTCGTCGCCGATCTTGCTGAGCGCCATTTGTGCGGCAGCGCGGACGCGGTCGTTCGTGCTGTCCACACATGTGGAGATGCTGCTGAGCGCAGCCTTGTCCCCGCGCGCCCCGAGCGCCGTGATCAGCGCGGCTTTCTTCTCATCTGGCAGCGTCGCCAGCAACCCGGCCATGGCTTTGGTCAGGGCCTCGCTCTTTTCGCCGCAGACCAAAGTCAGCACGCCGCCGTACATCTGCGCGTCATCGCCTTTGATAAAGCCGACCATCAGCGCGACCGCCTTTTTCTCATCCGCCGCCAGCATCCCGCTCAGGGCGCCGATGCGGTGCGTTGTCTTGCCAGCGAGAACCGCGTCATAGAGAAGCACGGCGCCGGAACCTTTCAGGCTCCGGGCACAGTCCAACAGGGCGGTCATATGAACCGGCTTCAGGCTCTCCGCAGGCTTCAGCGTATAGAGACACTTCGCGGACGCGTCCCCCCCGATCCGGCCCAGCGCGCTGATCGCCGCAGCGGCAACAGCCGGATCGCTGTTCGCGACAAGCTTCGTCAACGGTTTCACCGCCTTGACATACCGCCTCACGCCGAGGCTTCCGATCAGGCCGGGCTTCACCTTGTCAGGGGCCTTGTCCAGCGCGGCCAGCAGAGCCTCGTCGGCCTTGGGCGTTCCCGTCCGCTCCAGCACCAGCCGGGCGTAATGAGAGAGCGTCTCGTCATTCAGCAGGCTGGCCACAGCGGGAATGCATTTTTCACTCCCGACCTGCTGCAGCAGGCGGCAGGCGCACGCCTTGCCGTCCTGCGTCGCGTCCTTGGCCGACACGACCGCGATGAGCGCGTCCTCGATTTCGCCGTGCTGGGCCACCGGCGTTTTTTGCAGAAGCGTGTCCGCTTCATCCGCCGCGTTGCCCTCACCGTACTTGTACTTCGCCAGATTCTGCCAGACGTCGCCGAACGACATCCCCGCAGCCAGACAAACCGCCGTCATTATCAGTGTCGTTTTCTTCATCATGCTCATCAATTCCTTCCCGTGTCGCGACGCTCCGAAGTATCCGTGACTTACGGCTACGAAGCGAAAAACCGACTGTTCAACAAGTGCTGTTCTAGATTCTAACTTCTGGATTCTGAATACGTGGGCAGCGGGCGGAGCCCACATTAGATCTGCCACGGCCCGCGCCGCGGCCGGTTGACCAGCCGACTGGCTTCGGGATCGCCGATGAAATCTTCCTTCTCCGGATCCCACTTAAGCTTCCGGTTCAGCTTGTAACAGATGTTGCCCAGATGGCACACGGTCGCTGTGCGGTGCGCGTACTCCACGTCTTGGAAAGGACGCTTCCGGCTCATCACGCAGTTCACCAGATCCCTGATCGGCGAGTTGGCCCCGTCCTCGTACCAGCGGAGGCCCGGCGGCACCTTGAACTCGCGCAACGGCTCAACCTGCCCCTTTTCGCAGATGTACTTCGGCCCGTCCTCGCCGACATGGAGCTTCATGCCGTTGGCGAAGACATACGTGAGGTATTTGTTCTCCTTGCCGTCGGGCGGAAGGATCTCCGTCGGGCCCGTGTGGTCCAGCCCCATGCCATGCAACGCGCCCCCGAATTTGTGGCCGCCCCAGTCGGTCATCATGCCGCCGGAATAATCGGACCAGGTCCTGAAACCCTCACCGCCAAGCCCATAGGCCTGCCCACAACGGAAATGGTGATAGGGCATCCAGGGCGCGGGCCCCAGCCACATGTCCCAGTCGATCGTGTTCGGCGGGACCGGCTCACCGGCCAGGTAACACTGCCGAGGCGGCCCGCCAGGATCGGCATACACCTCAAGGATCTTGCCGTACCGTCCGCTCCGGGCCGCGCAGGCCAGGGCGCCATAGTCGCCGATCACCCGCTGGCTGCCGGACGAGAAGACCCGGCCGTACCGGCGCGCGGTATCGACCATCTTGCGGCCCTCGGCGATCGTCAGGGTCAACGGCTTCTCACAGTAAACATCCTTGCCGCTCTTCATGGCGTCGATCGTAACCTGCGCATGCCAGTGGTCAGGCGTGGCGCACAGGATCATGTCGATATCAGACCGCGCGATGACCTCGCGGTAATCGACATACGCTTTGCAGTCCTTGTTGTTGTAGCGGCCGTCCACGGCCCCCTTGATCCGCTCAAGGTTCTGGTTCTTGACATCGCAGACCGCCACCACCTGGATCCGGTTATCGCCCATGAACTCCCCAAGGTCTCCCGACCCCTGACCCCCCATTCCGATGCCAGCCATGACAATCCGCTCACTGGCCGGCGGCCGTCCGCCGGCCCCCAGCGCACTGGACGTAATGATATTCGGCAAGGCTATCGCCCCGCCCATCGCCTTGAGAAACGCCCGCCTGCACACCTTCATCTGTTTCATTGCCTATCCCCTTCTTAACGCCCGATCCGCACATGACTCGCTTCGTTCGGACAGAATCTTTCTTACGCGTGAAGTTTACACACCCGCAGAATGTATGCCAAACACAAAAAGCGGATAAACCAACAATAAAGAAACCGCCTGCTGATCGAATGTCCGGCTTCGCGTCCATATCCTGCATACAGCCGTACACAACGGGGTTGCGGGCCTCCGTCCGCCTGAGGCGTTCGCGCGGGCGTTCTCACACATGACTGCCCATCTCAGCACTGAACCGCCCGATCGTCTCTGCGTACATCGCCGGGATGCCGGTGTCGAAATGAGAGCCGCGCACCACGAGTCCCTTCACCCCTTCCTTTTGCCGCAGGGCTTCAAGCGCGGAGGTGAGCTGAATCTCATCGTTTGCAGCGGACGCGGCCTGCTGCCTCAACAAACCGAAGATGGCGGGCCGCAGGGCGTAAATGCCGTTCACGCAGAAGTACACCGCCTGACCATGCCGCGTCACAGCCAGATACGTCTGCGCCTCATCCTCGGTCGGCTTCTCGAACAGGCGATGAAGCTGGAGGGCGTCCTCCTCGATCCACTCGCCCGTCACCGTCCCGTAATGCTTGACCCGCGTCAACGTCTCTTCATAAATGCCAACCACGCTCTGGCTGTCACCGAAGGCTTGGAACCGATCAACCACCTGACGCGCAATGCTGCGGGTTTCGGCTGAACGGAACAGGTGGTCGCCCAGCAACAGCAGGAACGCCTCGTTGCCGACCCACGTTTCGGCCAGCAGCACGGCATGACCGAACCCCTTGGCGTCAGGTTGCGGAATCAGGGTCAGCCGTTTACCCATCGCCCTCACACGTTCAGCTTCGAGTTTCAGCGCGGGCGGCAAAGCGGCCAGAATTTCGGCACGCACGTCGGTTTGAAAGTAGGCGCGGAAACGCGGCTCATCTTCGGGCTGGATCACGAGCGCGACCTCTTCCACGCCCGCCGAGAACGCCTCTTCGATGATCACCTGAATCACCGGCTTGGCAATGCCGTCGGACGTGACAACGGGGAGGAAGGTCTTGGGCACGGCCTTGGTATAGGGGAACATGCGCGTGCCGAGCCCGGCAACGGGGATCACCGCCTTGCGAATGGCTGCGGGACGTTTGATGTCGAGCTCGAAACTGGGCATGCCGTACTGGCGTTTGAGGTAGTCCTCCAACTCCCTGCGCGACGCTGCGGAGGTGCAGATGAACTGCACGCATCCGTCGCCTTGCGAGCCCACGCCTTTGCCGCCATACACCCATGCCGCCACCTGGGGGTCAGCCAACACGGCGTGCAGACGCGGGCTGTTGAGTTCTTCGCACATGGGCATCAGGTGTTGGTCGAAGCTGGCCTGCGCCTCGGTCATGAGCGCGCCGAGTCTGGCCGCATCGCCCTTCTCCACCGCGGCGCGGGCCTGCCCGAGGATACGCTGGTTTTCCGCGCCGAGGCAGCGATGGGCCTCTGCGTCACGGGGGTTCTTGGCAAAGGGGAACGCGGTGTTCAGGTCGGACAGGATACGAACCGTGTCTTTTTTGCCGCAGAGGTCGGCGATCAGCAGATGGAAGTCGCCGCCAGGCCTCAGCGGGACAACCTGGATACGGTCACCGTCGAAGGTCATCATCACGGGAATCTGGCCATACGCACAGCCCTGGTCCATCCGCCCGCAGCGAGAGGGCGTGGCGATCTCGCCCTGATAAGCGGCCTCGATCTCGGCCCGCGTGGTGAGGCCGAGCTGATAGGCCTGATTGAAGGCGCGGGCAACGAGCACGCAGAAAGCCGCAGAGGAGCTCAGCCCTTTCTTGACCGGCAAGGTGGTCTTGTAATTGTCGATCTCCAAGCCGTCTACTCCGTAAAAATCGAGCATGTAGGCCGCCACGCCTGCGGCGTAACTAAAGAAGCCGCCCGCCGCCGCCTCTCGCTGCAAGAGGGCCAGCTTCATCGGCACGCGGTAGGTGTCCGTCACGGTTCCGTCCGGCAGCGTGGACCGCACCACCAGTTCGCCCGGCTGCTTGCGGCAGCGGGCATACATCCCCTGGTTAGTCCCCGAGATGATCACCACCCCGGGCACAATGGACGAGTTGGTGCGGCGGTGACCGCCCGCCCAATCGGAATGCTCGCCGAAGAGGCAGATGCGACCCGGAACAAAGAGTTCGAAGACATTCATGGAAAAGTGTTCACGTTCGGGCGTTCTGTTTACGCTTTATAATAGCGGAGGGAGGCTGCGGAGGCAGGCAGGGCGTTACGGGTGTCGACAATCAGTTGTGCCCAGTCGGCCAGTTGGCGGTAATCCACACAGGCATGCGCGGTGGCGATCAGCACACAGTCGTACGAGGCGATGTTCGCCTGGCTCCACTCGACCGAACGCGTCCCGGCCCACTGCGAATGCTCGCGCGTCGGCCGGATGACCGGCACGAACGGATCGTAGTAAGCGACTTCCGCGCCGCGGTGCTTGAGCAGCTCCAGCAGGACGTAGGTGGGCGACTCACGGTCATCATCCACGTTGGCTTTGTAAGCGAGCCCGAGAATCAGGACCCGGCTCCCCTTGACAGGCTTCCGGTGCTCGTTCAAAGCCTCAGCCACACAGTTGATCACATGCTCGGGCATCTTGGTGTTGATCTCGCCCGCGAGTTCAATGAATCGGGTAGCCTGGCCGTATTCGCGGGCCTTCCATGTGAGGTAGAACGGATCGATCGGGATGCAGTGCCCGCCCAAACCAGGCCCCGGGTAGAAGGGCATAAAGCCGAACGGCTTGGTCGAGGCCGCATGGATCACCTCCCAAATGTCGATGCCCATCGCGCTGTACACGACCTTGAGTTCATTGACCAACGCAATGTTGACACAGCGGAAGATGTTCTCCATCAGCTTGGTGGCCTCAGCCGCACGGCAGGAGGAGACGGGCACGAGGGTCTTGATCGCAATGCTGTAAAGCTCCTCGGCCTTCTTCAGACAGGCTGGCGTGAGACCTCCGACGACCTTAGGAATGAGGGCCACCACGCTCTCGGGGTTGCCGGGATCCTCGCGCTCAGGCGAAAAGGCGAGATGGAAGTCTTGGCCGGCGATCAGGCCAGAGCCCGCCTCCAACACCTGACGCAAATCTTCATCGGTGGTGCCTGGATAGGTCGATGACTCCAAAGCCACCAGCACGCCTTTCCTCAAGTAGGGCGCGAGCTGTTTGCCGGTATCGACAATGAAGGAGAGGTCGGGTTCGCGGTTCTTGTTGAGCGGCGTAGGCACGCAAATAATGACCGCGTCGACCGTTGTGATCGTGGAAAATTCGGCCGTGACGGCAAGCCGGCCCGATGCCATCTGCTCGCTGATCGACTCCGCAGAAATGTGCTTGATGTACGAACGGCGGGCGTTGAGCGCAGCGACTTTGGCCGCGTCGATATCGATTCCGACCACCTGGGCACCCGAGCGGCAGAACTGCAGCGCCAACGGCAGACCGACGTAACCCAAACCGACAATCGCAATCGTTTTCATACTTCCTTTCGCGCCTGCGGCGCTTGTTTCAGGGTTCCAGAATTTCAGCGCGGCGGAACCGCAGACTGATTGCCTCTCTCAGCGGGAAGAAAGCCGGAAACACATACAAAAGCCAAGACCCAGACGATCATAATCGCAGGGTCTCGGAAGGGCAGGTCACCCATCGAGTGGCAGACCGTTGCGCTCGTGCCGACGAACACGCCTATCACCGGCGCGGGCAAGCGATACAGCCACGCGGGCTTGGGAGGTGTCCTCGCCCCCGCAGCCGACCGGCAGAACCTAAGGACCTGCCAAAACAGCGGAACAACCAGAAGAGCGACACACACCAGAAGCAGGCCAAAGCCAACCCACCCCTGTTCAGCGAGAAACTGCAAGGAATCATTATGCACATTCGCGCCGCCCTGAATCTGGATACCTGAAAGCTCTTCAGGTTTGAGATATTGCGTCACATAATGTGGATACCCCCACCCGCCCACACCGAAGACACGATGGTCACGAAAAATCTCTTTCGCCACGCGCGCATGGTAGTAAGCTCTGCCGGAAACCCTGTCAGCCACGGTCGTCGGTGTAATGGCCGCCACCTCGCTCTTCAACGCTTCCGGCGCAAACACGGAGAAAAACAAACCGATGAGAAAGAGCGTGATCGCGATCACGGCTAACACCTTGACGCGTCCGCCCGTCCCCGCCTTCTGCCAGACCCCGAAGACGATATAGGCGCTGAGCACAAGAAAGGCGACCCCGCAAAGCAAGATGGCGGCCCGGCTCAATGACGTGATCGCCGCCCCGAAATTCAACAGCACCGCAACGAGCAGATAATGCTGCTCCAGAAAAGACAGGTCGCCGGGATGGATGTCGCTGCCCACCTGATGGCCGATCACATGGACACTCGCACGCCCAAACCAAAGCCCGGTCGACAAGGCAAAGAACAGGGTGAAGAACGCGCCCGCAAAGTTGGGATAACCGAAGGTGGAGAAGAAATACGAAAAAGGCTCCTCACCCCAAAAAATGCTTTTCGCCCCGGTCAACAGCTGGACAAAACCGAAGAGCGCCAGGGCCGCCCCGTTCCAGCACAGGATCTCGAGCAACAAGCGCTTCCCCCTTTTTAGCAGCCCGTGCTGGGCGGCGAGGGCCGCGATCAGAACCGGCGGGAACCAGAGCAACAACACCGCATGCTCATTCGCCTTCACACAGGAAGGCAGCCAGGCAACAGGCGGAGTGGGATTGTGCCACTGTTTAAGCGCCTCGTCAAAAACCGGCGCGCCGGCCACATTGAAGAGCGGGATCACCAATAAGACCGTCAAGGCGATCGCCGCATAAAACAAAGGGTCGCGCACCAACGCATGGCACACGCGACTGCGTGCCTCAGACAGCGTTTCCGTACTCTTTATCTGAGGAAAAATAAACAGCAACTCCAACGTAAATGCGGCGAGCCAAGGGATCACCGGCAACAGGAGTTCGGCCCGCGTACCGCCGTGAATCCAACTAAAAGCCAGCGCCAGGCCGGCCACATGCACCACCACGACGTTTCTTATAAAACCATTCATAGAAAAAGGTTTCAGGGGTTTCAGGGTTTCAGGGTTTCAGGGTTTCAGGGTTTCAGGGTTTCAGGGGAAGGCCTTCCTCTCCCGTCCTTTTCCCGCATCATCCGTAAATAGCCGTCTAAAGCCGTTTGCCAATGCGGCATGAAGGGAAAGCCAGCCAAACGTAACATACGCTTCTCCAAGCGTGAGTTTGCGGGCCGCGGTGCGAGACGAGGAAACTCGGCTGTCGTACACGGCACAAGCTCACGACGGAGCCCCGCACGCTCGAAGATCGCCTGCGCAAACTCGAACCAGGTCGCCTCGCCCTCACAGGAACCATGGACGACTCCCGGCAACGGCCGCTCCAGTAATTGTCCGATCAAATCCGCCACGGCATCCGTCGAGGTCGGGTTGCCGATTTGATCATTGACCCCCTTGAGCGGCGCCCCGGTTTGCGCACCCGCTTTCAACATCGTGTGCAGAAAACTCGGCCCCTCTTCGCCGTAAAGCCAAGCGACACGGACAATCGTATGATCGGGGCAGTGCCGGCGGACCGCCTCCTCACCCGCCCATTTGCTGGCGCCATAAACCGTCCGGGGTGCAGGCGCGTCAAACTCATGATACGGCCGCGCAGCTGTGCCGTCAAACACGTAGTCCGTCGAAAGGGCGATCAGGCGGGCTCCGGAACGCGCCGCCGCCCGGGCAACCTGTGCACTGCCCAAGGCGTTGACCCGATAGGCCTGATCGGCCTCCGTCTCGCAGGCGTCCACCTGCGTCATGGCCGCACAATGGATGACCGCATCGGGTCTGAACGCCGTCACGGCCTGATCCACGCCATGACCGTCGGCGATGTCCACCTCAGGCAGGTCGGCGATGTACAGCTCATGCTCACGGAAGTGCCGTTGCAGCGTCCTTCCCAGCATCCCCCGGCCACCTGTAATAAAAAGTTTCATTTTTCGCGAAGGTCGCTAAGCCAGCAGGCTGTCCGTCAGCGCGTCGAAGGGGTGAAACATCCGGTCTTTCCTCACCTTCTCCGCACGTTGCGTGAAGGGCTCAATAGCGGTAGTATTCGGGTTTATAGGGACCGTTGACTGGCACGCCGATATAGTCGGCCTGCTGCCGCGTCAGAAGGGTGAGCTTCGCGCCGAGCTGGCCCAGATGCAGACGCGCGACCTCTTCGTCCAACTCTTTCGGCAAACGGTAGACGCCCACGGCCAGCTTTTCGTTCCACAGCTTGATCTGCGCCAAGGTCTGATTGGTAAAGCTGTTGGACATCACAAAGCTCGGGTGGCCTGTCGCGCAACCGAGGTTGACCAGGCGCCCCTCGGCCAACAGATAGATGCAGTGCCCGTCCGGGAAGATGTACTTGTCGACCTGCGGCTTGATGTTGACATGCCTGATGCCGGGCCAGGCCTTGAGGCGCGCCACTTGGATCTCGTTGTCGAAGTGCCCAATGTTACAGATGATCGCCTGGTCGCGCATCTGACTCATGTGTTCGGCCGTGAGAACATCGCAGTTGCCTGTCGTGGTGACATAGAGGTTGGCATGCGGCAGCGCTTCCTCGACTGTCGTCACCTTATACCCCGCCATGCAGGCCTGCAAGGCACAGATCGGATCCACTTCCGAAACCCACACCTGGGCCTTGTGCTCCTTGAGCGCCTCGGCTGACCCCTTGCCGACATCGCCGTACCCGCAGACGAAAGCGACCTTGCCCGCGATCATCACATCCATCGCGCGCTTGATGCCGTCTATCAGTGATTCGCGGCAACCGTAGATGTTGTCAAACTTGGATTTTGTCACCGAGTCGTTCACGTTGATGGCTGGGACCAAGAGCTTCTTTTCCGCAGCAAGCTGATACAGACGGTGGACGCCGGTTGTGGTCTCCTCGGAGACGCCCTTCCAACCTTTGACCGCACGAGCGAACCAGCCGGGCGCCTCCTGGAGGATCTTTCTGATCAGCGCGTTGACGATCTGCATCTCTTCGATATCCGTCGGCTGCTCAATGATCGAGGGATCTTTCTCGGCATCCAGCCCGCGGTGGAGGATCAGCGTGGCATCGCCGCCGTCGTCGACAATCAGTTGCGGTCCCGAGCCGTCCGGCCAGGTGAGTGCCTGCCGGGTACACCACCAGTACTCCTCCAGCGTCTCGCCCTTCCAGGCGAAGACCGGGACGCCCACTGCGGCGATGGCGGCGGCGGCGTGATCTTGCGTGGAGAAGATGTTGCAGGAACACCAGCGCACATCCGCGCCGAGTTCGACCAGCGTCTCGATCAGCACGGCGGTCTCGATGGTCATGTGCAGGCTGCCCATGACACGGGCGCCCTTGAGCGGCTTCTGCGGGCCGTACTTGGCGCGGGTGGCCATCAGGCCGGGCATCTCCTTTTCGGCGATCTCGATGACCCGCCTGCCCCAATCCGCCAACCCGATATCCTTAACTTTGTAATTCATCATCCTGCCTTTTTCTACTTGAGTCCGGTGGCCGAGCGGAGTGCGGAAACGCGGTCGGTCTTCTCCCACGGGAAGCCGGCGCGGCCGAAATGGCCGTAATTGGAGGTCTTGCGGTAGGACCACCCCTTGGGCTTGGTCAGGCCGAGATCCTGGATCAACATGCCGGGACGGAAATCAAAGATCTCGTTTGACATCAGGATCTTCTCGATCTTTGCCTCGTCAACCTTCGCGGTCCCGTACGTGCTGACATTGATGCTGAGCGGCTTGGGCACACCGATCGCGTAGGCCACCTGAATCTCGCACTTGTCGGCCAGGCCGGCGGCAACGATGTTCTTGGCGACATAACGACAATAGTAAGCCGCCGAACGGTCCACCTTGGAGGGGTCCTTGCCCGAAAAAGCGCCTCCGCCGTGCGAACCGACACCGCCGTAGCTGTCGACGATGATCTTGCGGCCGGTCAGGCCGGAATCACCGCAGGGTCCGCCGATCACAAAACGGCCGGTCGGATTGATGTAGAACTTGGTCTTGTTCGTCAGCATCCCGGTGTCTTTCAGAAACGCACGGGCGGCCTCTTCGATCATTTTGCGAAGCTTGGTGATCGGCACCTCGCGCGTCTGATGCGAGATCACCACGGTCGTGATCTCCTGGGCGACGCCGCCTTCGTGCAGCACGCTGACCTGGGCCTTCGAGTCTGGCCTCAGGAAGGCGATCTCGCCGTTCTTGCGTAGCGCGGTGAAGAACTGCAGCAGGCTGTGGGCGTAGACGATCGGCGCGGGCATCAGCTGCGGAGTCGCATTCGACGCGTAACCGAACATCATGCCCTGATCGCCCGCGCCCTGATCTTCGGTCTTCAATCGGTTGACGCCCTGCGCGATATCAAGCGACTGCCCATGCAGCGCGCTGACGTAGTTGAAAGTGTCGTAACTGAACCCTTCCGAAGGCGTGTCGTAACCGATGTCCTTGACCACCTCGCGAGCGATCGCCTGCGGGTTGATCTTTTCCCAGTTCTTGCAGGTCACCTCGCCAACGTTAACGACCAGATTGGTTCCCGCCGCAGTTTCACAACCGACGTGGGCCGTCGGGTCATGGGCGATACAGGCATCCAAGATCGCGTCCGAAATCTGGTCACAGACTTTGTCGGGATGTCCTTCCGACACCGATTCGGAAGAATACACATGGCGCGTCATCAGTTTACTCAGGGGTGTGTTCCTTAAGCGTCAAAACCGTTCTGTTAAACGTTCAAAATTACCATAGACCGCTAAGTGATGCAAGTGGCCCGTAAAAAACCCCCCAGAAAAAAAAACCTGCTCACGCCGACTCTCGACATGACCCGTTAAACGGTTCGCCGTGCGGCAGAAGTCAACGCCAGACCGGACACCCTAGACGAGATCCTGCGTGAGCAAACGTGCCAGATATTCGCCATAGGTTGATTTACTCAGAACATCGGCTAACCCAGCAAGCTTGGCATGGTCAATAAAACCCATGCGCCAGGCGATCTCCTCGATGCAGGCGATCTTCAGTCCCTGCCGATCTTGGATGGCCTTGACAAACGCCGTCGCATCGGCCAGCGAATCGTGCGTCCCGGTGTCCAACCAAGCGAACCCGCGTCCCATCAGCTTGACCTTCAGGCTTCCGCGCCGCAGATAGTCGCGGTTGACATCCGTACTCTCATACTCGTTGCGCGCCGCGGGTTTCAGCCTCTCCGCGACATCGCACCCCCTGTTGTCGAAACAATACAGCACCAAAACCGCGTCATTGG
>CAZXVN010000247.1:0-7173 GCA_964643945.1 uncultured Lentisphaeraceae bacterium
ATGGAGTCGGGGCAATCGCTTCAGGTGTTTCTTTCCCTTAAACTGTCGGTGTCCAAGCGCGCCGCGAAGAACCTCATGGATGCCCGCGCGGTCTGGGTGAATCGCCGGAGTGTGTGGATGGCGCACCACCTCTTGCGGCAAGGCGATACCGTGGAGGTGCCTGCCGCGCACAAGCCGAGAGATGAAGCCGTCCCCATGGCCAAAATCCGCGTGCTGGTCGAGGATGATTTCTACGTGGTGGCCGACAAGCCTTCGGCTCTGCTTTCGGTGGGCGAGGACAGTGCGGAAGAGGTCTTGCGCAAACAGACACAGCAGCCCGCGCTCAAGGCGGTGCACCGGCTCGACCGCGACACGACGGGCTGTCTGTTGCTGGCCAAAAGCTCCGCCGCCTTCGACGCGGCGGTGGCGCTCTTTAAGACGCGCCGGGTTTCCAAGCTCTACCAGGTGATCGTGTCTGGCAAGTTTGAACGCTCGGCCTCCACGGTGAATCAGGAATTAGACGGCGAGCGCGCGGTCAGCCACATCCAGCGCGAGGCGGTCTCTAAAGATGCGAGTTTCTTGCAGGTCAAGATCGAGACCGGGCGTACGCATCAGATTCGGCGTCACCTGGCCTCTATCCGCCATCCCGTGCTGGGCGACCGCGAACACGGCTTGAAGTTCGCACGCGACCCGCGCCTGCTTACGATTCCGCGTCAGATGCTCCATGCCTCGGGGCTGGAAATGCCTCATCCGATGATCGTGGGCAAGACGCTCAAGGCGCACAGTCCGCTGCCAGCCGATTTCCGGCGCTGCCTCAAACTGTTCGAAATGGGCAAATAACGCGGTCCGCGACGGACACTTTGTGACATGCTCAGCATTCGTACAGTTTGGATGACGCGTCATGCGGGCGCGGCCCCCGGTTTTGAGGGGTATCCTCAGCCGGTTGCCGGAAGCGGCGAGGCCGGGGAGACGTTGTATCTGACCAACGAACCTTTGGCCTTCGAGGAACTTCTCCCGGCGGGGAGCGCCTGCGTAGTCGACGTGATGGCCGTGCGTGCGTTCACCTGTTTTCAAGAGCCGCTGGAGCGGGCATCGCCGCTTTTCAAAGGAGGGCCGCCTTCTGCGGAAGCCCTTGGGCAGGTGTGGCAGAAGATGTCGGCGTGCTTAGATGCGTTTCCCCTGTGGGCGCTTGAAACCATCGAGCTGCTGTTGCGTGACCTCAACGAACAGGCGCTGGCCCGGCTGTTCGGTTTTTTTGCCGCGCGCGTGCGCACGGCGGGTGTAGGGTGTGGCAACTGGACCGATTCGTTTAAGGCTGAGGCGTTCCGGGGTGAGAAGCGCGAGCTGCCTGCACATGCCGACTGTTCGCCACTCAATGTCGACCGTCTGGCCACCCACCTCTTGCCTGGCGGCACCTTTTCGCGGCTGATGCCTCGTTACGAATCGCGTCCGGGGCAGGTGGAGATGCTGCGGGCGGTGGCGCGTGCCTTGAACGAGGGTCGACATGTGGTGGTTGAGGCCGGTACAGGCGTGGGCAAGAGTCTGGCCTATCTGATTCCTTCGGCGGCGTGGGCGCGGCTCAATGACGTGCCGGTGATCGTGAGCACCAACACGCGGAACTTGCAGTCACAGCTGATCGAGAAAGATTTGCCGCTCGTGCGGGAAGCGGTTTTTGCGGAGTTCGGCGGCGGCGAAGCGGGGATGCTGCGGGTCGCCCTGCTGAAGGGGCGCTCCAATTACCTCTGCCTGCGGCGGCTGTCCATCCTGTTGGAGCACAGTCAGTTTGAGTTGGAGCGGCCTGAGCTGCGCCACTTCGCCGAGGCCGTGGCGTGGTCTGTACAGACGCCTGACGGCGACCTCGACTTTTTCGCGGGCGCGGGGCACGCCGACCCCGGTTTTCTGACCAAGTTGTCGTCGACCGGCGAGGAGTGTCCCGGACGCTCGTGCCGCTTTTGCCGGCGCTGTTTTCTGCAGAAGGCACGCTCGCGCGCGGCAGCCGCGCATGTGGTGATCGCGAATCACGCGCTGGTCTTTTCTGAGTTACAGGCGCCGGGCAGCGCGTTGCCGTCTTACGCGCAGATCGTGTTTGACGAGGCTCACAACCTCGAAGAGGCGGCCACGCGGCATCTGTCGGTTGAAGTCACGCAGGTGCGGCTGAATCAGATGGTGCGGCGGTTGAGCCGCAACAAAGGGCGGCACGCGGGCGGTGTTCTGGAGGTGTTGCGCAACCACCTCGAAAAAGGTGCGGTCACGGCTGACGAAGCGACGGCGCACGCGTTGCGGCGGCAGATCCGCGCCATCAAAAGGGTGTTGGAGCAGGTGCAAAGTGCGGCGCGGCGGCTGTTCGAGACCCTGCATGGCCTTGTCGCTCAGAGCGGGACGGCGACGCGGTTCCGCTGTGTTCCTGCGGCTGAGTCGCGGTTGGCGGGCGAGGGGGCGGCGGAGCCCGTCATGAAGCGCGAGGTGTTTCGCAACAAGGCGTTCGTGTCGTGTGAACCCTTTTTAGGCGAGGCTGCAGTGGCCGCTGACACGGCGGCGTTGAAGACCGCCATCGCCGAGGCGGCCGGGCAGCTCAGCGCGCTCAGCGAGGCGCTGCGTCAGACAGCCGAGGGCGAGCTGACGTTGTATGGCGATCAGGCCGCAAACGTCGAAGGCGCGGCTGTCACGTTGCAGGCTTTTGCAATCGATGTGGACTTTGTGCTGGCGGCATCGGATATCGATCATGTGTTCTGGGCCGAGCCTGCGGGGCGCAGTGAGGGCGCGGTGCAACTGTTCGCGGCCCCTTTGAAGATCGCCGGTGCGTTGGTGGAGCTGCTCTACCGGCAGAAGGTGTCGGTCGTTTTCTGCTCGGCCACGCTACGGGTGGGCGGCTCGTTCAGCTATATTGGCAAGCGACTCGGGCTTGATCTCATCGAGCCCGAGCGTGTGTTCACATGCGTGGCGGAAAGTCCGTTCAACTATCTCACGCAGTGTGCGGCCCTGGCGCCGACCTTCTTGCCTGAACCGTCGGGATCGACCGGCGGATCCTATGCGGAGCAACTCAGCGGACTGATGCTCGACGTGTTCACACGTACACGAGGGCGGGCAATGGGGCTGTTCACCAGCTACGAGATGATGAATCAGGTTGCGCGGCTGCTGGAAGAGCCGTTGCGCGAGGCCGGCATCCGTTTGTTGGTCCATGGCGTCAACGGCACGCGCGACCAGATCACGCGGGTGTTTCGTGCGGGTGGGGCGTGTGTGCTGTTGGGGACGCATTCGTTTTGGGAAGGCGTGGATGTGGCGGGCGAGGCGTTGAGTTGCGTAGTGATGGCCCGGCTGCCCTTTGCAGCGGTGGGCGATCCGGTTTTTGAGGCGTGCAGCGAACAGATCGAACAGGCGGGCGGCAGCTCCTTCCGCGAGTTTGCTTTGCCGCAGGCGGTGATCCGCTTCCGCCAAGGGTTTGGCCGGCTGATCCGCACGCGCGAGGATAAGGGCGTGGTGATTGTGGCTGATCCCCGCATTGTGACCAAGAATTACGGCTCGACCTTTCGGCGCAGCCTGCCCTGCCCCTTGCAGAATGTGGCGAGCCGTGACGACCTGTTGGCGCGCGTCGAGACGCTTTTTGCTTCACCCGCCTGACAGGGGTCAGAACAGGATCGCCAGCGTGCGGTCGTTCAGCACGGCGGTCAGTTCGGCCAGGTCGGCGGCGAGAGCGCTGGCCTCGCCGGCCAAGGTGTTTTCCAAATCCTGCGTGCCCATCAGCGTGGCGAGATCGTTAAAGGTGATAGACGGCCATGCAGGGACGGCTGCGGTTTTCGGTGTCGGGCGTAGTAGCCGGGCGACGCCGAACAGCAGTGCAAGGCAGGCCGCCACACGAAGCAGCGGCTTCGCGAAAGTGTGAAGCTGCCGTAGCGGGGCGTGTGGCGGAGCCGACGCGATCCGCATGCAGGCCTTGGCCACGCGTGCAGGATCCGGCGCGTGGAGCCGCGGCGCGCTCTGCCGCAGTTTCTCTTCCGTTGCGGCCTGCAGGGTTGGGTTCTTGCGCATGTGTCACCTCACGTTTTCCGCGTATCAGATTCGCCAGCCTTCTCAAGCGCGCTCGCCAACGCGGCGCGCGCGCGGTACAACAACACCCGCACGTGAACGGCGGTGCGACCGGTCACGGCGGCGATCTCTACAGGCTCGAGATCCTCGCCGTAGCAGAGCCACAGCAGCTCGTAGGCGGCAGGCGGCAAACGGGCCCGTGCAAACTGCCAGACATCAGCCTCTGCGCCTGCACCTGGCGCACGCTGTTCCGCCATGACGTTGTCCGCCTCCTCCAGCGCTACCGTTGGCTTACGCGCACGGTGCCAGTTCAACATCACGCGGCGGGCGACAGTCAAGGCCCACGGCAGAAAAGGGCGTCGCGCATCGTATTGGCCTGCCGCGCGGTAGATGCGCAGGCAGGTTTCTTGAAACAAGTCGTCACGATCCGACTCTGGCACGCCGAGCTGTGCGAAGAAGCGTGACAGGCGCGGATCCAACGCCGCCGCGATGATGCGGAAGGCGTTAACGTCACCGGCGGCCACTGTCTGCATGGCCTGCCGCAGGCGGGCATCGTTCTGTTCGCTTGAATCCACGTTGTCGCAAGTATACCCGCTCCGGCCGTCTGTGTCAGTGAAACACGGTGTGCTGTCGCCCCTCCCCATTCAGTTCGTCGCGGCGGGGACTGGCGCTGCGGTTGCGGCGGCCTGTCGTGCCTGACAGTCGTTCATGGCTTTTTCGATCATGGCTTTGGGCAGTTTCAGTGTGATGTTGACCGTACTCCCATTACTGGTGATCTGCGCCAGCGAAGCGAGTGTGGCGATCTCCGGTTTGGAACCCGTCTGCAGCAGCATCAACGCTTGGATGCCCATGATCGCCTGCTGGATCTGGAGGGCCGTCTCAGCGGTGGCGGTGGTCACAGACAGGGCGGCTTCGAGCGTGTCCGCATCGACCGTTTGCACAAGCAGAGAGAGCGCCTGCGCCTGTTGGAGCATTTTGGCCTTAGGGGCTTGACCGACGATGGCGGAAATGTCGAACGCGTGCAGGGAGAGCACAGCTTGCGACGTTGGCGCAAACGCGTCGCTGATGGGTGCGTCAGGCGCGAGGCCCGCCTTGTTGCCGGTTAGCACATCGAGCGCATCGGTCAGAGCGCTCGAACTGCTCGACAGCATGGCAAGGCCCGGTTTGGCGAATGAAAGGTATTTGGGTTTGCTGTCCTTCTCATCAAGCCAGCTCAGCACTTTAAAGCCGCTGTAGTCGATCGACGCGAAGTCTTTGCCGCCCGCCAGAATGGTTGTCAGACGTTGCGTATCGAAGGCTCCGTAGACATAGGCCACCCCGCCTTTTTCCGCATCTCCGTTGCCCGCGATGACGAGTTGGTCGATGTCTTTAACGAGGTCTACACCGAACATGGCCTTGATCGCATCAAGTTTTTTTTGGGCCTCCTGGCGTCTAACCGCATCCATTTTGTCAACGATGAAGTTCACCATCGGAGAGGCCCGGGCCGCCATGAGGTCCACGTTCAACACCCAGTGGGTTTGCGAGGGAAAGTCTTTCAAATCAGCCGCGCGGGTTTGCCACGCGTGCAGGCAGAGGGCCGAGCCAAGGATCAACAGGGTTTGTTTCAGCATGTGAACTCCTTTGTGGTTTGACACGAGTATCAAGGCGGGAACCGCACGGTGCAGGCTCCTTCTGCGCGTGACATTTAATAGTACACGTGAAAAGGCTGTTGCGTTACAACGAAAAAGAAAGCGGAGCGAGGTGCTTAGGGGTGCAAGGGCTTAATCTCGACGCGGCGCCTGTTGAGTTGGAGTCGTCCTTCTGAGAGCATCCGCAGCGCTTCGGGGTAGGCGATGTGCTCTTCAATTTGGATGCGTGCGTGTAGCGTTTCGGGCGTGTCGCCGGTGAGCACAGGCACGGTCCGCTGGATGATGACGGGGCCGGTGTCCGTTCCCTCGTCCACAAAATGGACGGAACACCCGGTCACTTTCGCGCCCGCGTCGAGAGCCTGTTGCCAAGCGTGCAAACCGGGAAAGGCGGGCAACAGGGCGGGGTGGATGTTGAGGACGCGCAGCGGGAAGGCTTTCAGCAGGCCGGGTTTCACGATGCGCATGAACCCCGCGAGCAGGACGGTGTCCACGCCGTATTCGTTGAGCATCGCGATGCAGCGCTGTTCGGCCTCGCCGTCGAGTTTCGTCTTGAACGGGGCACAGTCCAGCCAGGCGCATGGGATCGCGTGGCTGCGGGCACGGTCGAGGATCTTGGCGTCAGCGACATCCGAGAGGACGATGCGCATTTCGGCATTCAGGGTGCCGGCCGTGATCGCGTCAAGCACCGATTGCATGTTCGAGCCTGAACCGGAGCCCAGCACGCCGATCTTCAAAACGGTCGAGGGTGTACGCATGTCGACAGGGTAATAGATAGGTGCCGAACAACCAAGCAGAAAAACAGAAGACCGACGGCGTTGCGGCCATCGGTCTTTACTGAGCAGATTGCGTTTGGAACACGCGCTTACTTCTTGAGCGCGCCATCAAGCTTCTTCTGCAGATCACCTGCGGCCTTGTCGGCATCTTTGGCGGCAGCGTCTTTGGACTTTTCAGCGGAATTGACGGCCTTGTTCATCTTATCGCCGAGGGTCTCTTCCTTTTTACAACCGACAAACGCTAATGTAACAATAGCCATCATGGCGACCATGATCATGCTCTTCATAGTAGAACTCCTTTTATTGTGCTTCATGCACACCATGTCACATAGTTGTATGTGACGTTAGCAACATAACAAAAACAGATGACGGGTACAAGCAGCAATTCCGTATGGCGCGAGGAATCCGCGTCGCCTCACAAACATTCCTAAACATGTGGTCATTCGTTCGTAGTACCGACTTAAGTCGGCTGTTGCCCGTGCCCGTCGGCCAGAATGCAGGGCTGGGGTGTGAAAGCTAAGCGCGAAAATCATTTTGCCGGCAATGTAAGGGCTGACAGCCGCACACTGAAAGTTGCGCCTTTGCCGCGCTCCGAGGCGAGCAGGATATCGCCGTTGTGCTCTTTCAGAATCGATCGGGCGATACTCAGGCCGAGGCCCGTGCCTTTGCCACGCGGCTTGGTTGTATGGAAGGCCTTGAAGACCTGTTCCTGCTCCTGATCTGAGATGCCCTCCCCCGTGTCGCAAACCCGGCAGAGCCAGAAGGCACCC
>CAZXVN010000248.1:0-3435 GCA_964643945.1 uncultured Lentisphaeraceae bacterium
CTGATCGACTCATGCCCGATATCGCCAGCCATCGTGCTGCGAGATGCGGTGAAAGAAAGTGCGGCATCTGTCATCCTCTCGCACACGCACCCCTCCTCAGACCCTACCCCCAGCAAAGAAGACATCGACATCACCCGCCGCCTGATCGAAGCCGCGAAAATCCTCGGCATCCGCATCGTCGACCACATCATCATCGGCCGCCCCAGCGCCGACACCCCCGGCCACGTCAGCCTGCGCGAGAAAAACCTCGTCGCCTTCGAATAGTCATCTTCACTTCTCAGCGCCTCTGCGTTAAATCCCATCTTCAATTCTCACGTGCCGCGGCGGCAGAACGGGCAGCAGGGACGGAGCCCGACGGGCAACACCCGTTTACCGGGGAATGACCAGACATCCGAGAACCCGAGAGCACAAATAGAGATCACCGCCGCGGCACCCGTTAGGCTGCCCCCTTTCAATAGCGAGGTACAGTCAGGTAAAGCCGAATTGGATTTCCCAGCGCGTACACACGCGTCCGATTTGTCACGCCGCCGGCAGGCACCCTTAAAAAGCGGAGCGGGTGCGGGTCAACGCGGACTTAGATTTTTGAGGCGTACGCGCCGTCCGCCACCGGCGGCAAAAAGCTCGTCCGCGTGACCCGTACCCCGGAGCGAACTTCACCGCCGCGGCGCTTCACAATAAGACAACACCATGAACGAAATCACAATCACGCTTGAACCCGAAGTCATGTCCGACAAATCGGTTGCCCTCAACCTGGTGCTGACACAGGACACCAACCGCATCGTCATCCCCGTCACCGGGCACGACCATGCAACACTCGCGGCGGACACAATCGAAGAAGGCCTCTTTTCTTTCACGCTGGCTGACGTGGTCAACACCCTGAAAGAAGAACAGCCATGAAACAAACCGCCGGCACCCCGCGCAACAAGTCACTGCTCCGCTACCTCCGGGCAGCGGGCAAATACAAAACCCGCTTCCTCATTCAGCGGTTGGCATACAAACTGTCTTGCCCGCCACAGCCCCGCCCATGCGGGGCTTTACTCGTGCTCGCTTGTGAATACACGATATTCACCATCGAAACCGCATTACTGAAGATCGAGTACTATATGGGCAAAACACTCATTCTTAGATTTCAATCATCTCGCTCAAGGCTTCTGGATAGGTATGTAGCAAGCGTATGTCCTCACGGCCAGCCTTTATTAGAATGGTGCCAAGGGCACTTTCAGCAAGAAAGGGTGTGTTGCAATCCGAACTGCGGTGCGCCAGGAACACTGTCCGCAAACGGGGGCAGAGCACCCGAAACAGCAGTTTAGCGGCGTCTTCATTGGAGAGATGCCCGCTCGGCCCGATGATGCGGGTGATCTTACCCTTGGGACGTCTGGACTGTAAGAGCATCTCCGGATCGTGGTTGGTCTCCAGAATCAACGCGTCACAGTCAGACAGTTTGCTCACAACCATCGGTGTGGCCATCCCCAGATCCGTAGCAACTCCCAACCGGACACCGCCGCTCGTAATCACAAAGCCAACCGTATCATTAGCGTCGTGCGTCACAGAGAACGTTTCAACCTGCAGTTGCCCGACAGTAACCAGTGAGCCGGTCTCAAAAATGTTCCACTTGAACACCGTGTTTCTGTCTGTGGAATCAATGCTGTCGGACGTAAGTTCATTAGCATAAAGGGGCGTAGCATGCCGTCGCCAAATGGGTCCCGCACTCTTGCAGTGATCCCCATGGTGGTGCGTGAAGAGCACGCCGCTCACCGAGTCCAACGTTGTGCCCAACTCGGCCAACCGGGTACAGGTATCTCTGTACCCCAGTCCGGCGTCAACCAGCACACGCGTGTCGCCGGCCGCCACATACGTGCAGTTGCCGGAACTGCCGCTACCCAATACGCAGATTCTCATGTGTACGTCTCCATGCCGCTATGCCCCGTCATGCATGGAACGGTTCGCCGTCCCCCGGCCTGAGGGTGTTGGAAAAGTGCCGGGTGAAGACATGCGCGTTCTCGGTGTGCACGGGCACGACGGTCTCGGGCTTCAGGCTTTCGATCAGGCGCACCAAGTCATCCCAAGAGGCGTGACCGCTGGTGTGGACGCGCACGGGCTCGATACCGTACCGCTCGCAGAAAGGACGCACGTATTTGTCGTGCTTCCAGTAGCCGTCCCACATCGACCAGATCACCTGCACATCTTTCGCGGCGTCCCCGAGCCCGGCCTCAAGCGAGGTCATCATCCGGTTCGAGCGCATGAGCAGCACATTCTGCTTGCCCTTCGCCTTCATCGCGGCTCTGGATGTCCAGTTGGGCCTTGTCGCCTCTACAAAGCCGCCTTCGCCAGCTTTGCGCAGGCGCTGCTCCTGGTAGGGCCAAGCGATCACCTTTATCCCCTGCCAGTGCCATTGCGGGACACTCTTTGATAAACACCCGAGCTTGTGCAGCGTGTAGGCCGTGTAGAGGTCGATCACTATGGTCATCCCCGTCTTCTTCGCGGCGCGGTAGACGATGACGATGCGGTCCAGGTTCTGGCCTGAGCAGAAGACCAGCGTCAGGCTCTTCTGGCTGCGGAACAGGCTTTCGAACTCGGCTTCGAGCTCTTTCTCGGTCTGGCAGGCGTGGCCGGGGCGGCCCACGGTCGTGCCCTCCACGAGCAGCGTGTCGACTTTGCCAGCAAAACTCCTCATTAGGTCTTCGTAGAGGTAGCCTTTCTTGCCGTGGGCGCGAAGGTCGCCGGTGTAGAGCAGCCGCCGTCCTCCTCCCTCGACATAGATCGCGGCGGCGTCGGGCGCGGAGTGGTCAACCGGTATTGCGGTCACCCTCAGTTCGCCGAAGTTCCTCGGCCTGTTCTTGTGCAGCGTCTGCCGGTTGGCAATGGAAGCGCGGTCGGGCACAAAAGGTGCCAGCGCCTCCACGAGCGCCCACGTGCCCGCCGTGGCGAACACGGGAATGTCTGGATGAACGAACCCTGCGAGTCCGGTGTGGTCCTGATGCACATGCGACAGCACCACGGCCCTCACGCCGGGGCTGTCGCCGATGTAGACACCGGCGATGCCGGGAAGCGGGCCGTCCCGGACCAGATCAGGGACCGAGCGTCCGGCAACCTTGGGGCCATCATCGCCGGGGGCGGTCAGAGGAAGCCCGAGGTCGAGCAGTATCCGGTCGTCTCCAGACCGCACCTCGACGCATGAGCCGCCGATCTGCTTGGTGCCGCGATGAATGGTAAGGTTCATGCTAATACACCCTTTCGAAATTCACGCCCTCGGGATCTGCCATTTTGACAAAACCGAATTGGATTCTGCCATTAAAGGGCTTGTTCAACACCGCGAAAACGCCCCGGTTTATGAGAGGGTGGACGTTTTCGGCGAGAACCATAGCGTGCAACGTGGTTGTCGATCGAATGGTTTTCCCCCAAGCGTGTTCGCGGATGAAGCGGCCCTCCTGTTCA
>CAZXVN010000249.1:0-11653 GCA_964643945.1 uncultured Lentisphaeraceae bacterium
CCTGCCGTTCGTCTCCACGGTCCACGGGTTTAACAGTGTCAACGCCTACAGCAAGATCATGACAGTCGGTCAGCGCGTGATCTGCATCAGCACGTCGGTGAGCGAGCACATCCGCACCCATTACCAGACGCCGCCGGAAAAGATCCGCCTGATTCCGCGCGGCCTCGATCCGCAGCAATTCGACGACCGGAACCTGGACCTTGCTTTCATGGCGGCGTTCCGTAAACAACACGGCTTGGAAGGCCGTTTCGTCGTCCTCGGTGTCGGCCGCATCACACAGCTCAAAGGGTATGAGGTCCTGATTCGGGCCACCGCTCTGGCGCGCGAACGGCTGCCGCAGATCAAAACCGTCATTGTGGGCGGCGCCGAGGCGGCGCGGGCTGAATACGGGCGCGGCCTGCAGCGGCTGGTCGAAGCCTTGGGTTTGCAGGAGCACGTGGTGTTTGCCGGCAGCCAACGTCAGCTCGCCGAAATCTACACCTGCGGCAACGTGATGGTGTCGAGCAACCGCACCAAACCGGAAGCGTTCGGGCGTACGATGGCCGAAGCGCTGGCCATGGGATGCCCGGTCATTGCCACGCGGTTTGGCGGCGCGCTGGACATCGTGAGGGAGGGCTTCAACGGCTGGCTGGTCGAGCCGGGCGACGCCGCGCAACTGGCCGACCGTCTGGTGCAGGCCTCCTGCACCCGCTTCACCGGCCTGCGCGAAGACGCGCTGGCGCGCTTCTCGCTCGACGCCATGGTGACCCGGACGCTGGCCGTTTACGACGAAGTGCTGCAGGGCACAGCCCCCGCGTGCCGGTGAGGTGTGCTCCCGCCCGCCCGCCGGGTGCGATTTTTACTTCGTTGCAATCGCACCTTCCTGCGGTTAGAGGTGGTTTTTTGCGTCCGAAAAGGGTATAGTAACCTTTTCAAGTGTCCAACAGCGGAGAGACCATGAGCGATGAGATCCAGCCGGTAGAGAGTGCCGATCACGGCATGCTCAACATCAACATCGAAGACGAGATGAGTTCCTCGTATATCGACTATTCGATGAGCGTGATCATCGGGCGCGCCTTGCCCGATGCGCGCGACGGCCTGAAGCCGGTCCACCGCCGCGTGCTCTTCGCCATGAATGAGCTGGGCAACACCTGGAACAAGCCCTACAAAAAATCGGCCCGTGTGGTCGGCGACGTGATCGGCAAGTACCATCCGCACGGCGATCAGGCGGTCTACGACACCATCGTGCGCCTGGCTCAGGACTTCTCGCTGCGCTACCCGCTGGTCGACGGGCAAGGCAACTTCGGCTCGATCGACGGCGACCCGCCCGCAGCCATGCGTTACACCGAAGTGCGCATGGACCGCCTGGCCGAGGAGATCCTCGACGATCTGGAGAAGGACACCGTCGATTTCAAGCCCACCTACAACGAGGAGTTCTTGGAGCCCACGGTTCTGCCTGCGCGCCTGCCCAACCTGCTGCTCAACGGTTCGACCGGCATCGCCGTGGGTATGGCCACCAACATCCCGCCGCATCATCTCGGCGAACTGGTGGATGGCATCACGCACTATGTGGAAAACCCCGAGTGCTCGATCGACGACCTCATGCGCTTCGTCAAGGGCCCCGACTTCCCGACGGGCGCGACGATCTGCGGCACCCGCTCGATCGAGGCGATGTACAAGCTGGGGCGCGGCTCCATCGTGGTGCGCGGCAAGGCGGAGATCGTCGAGTACAAAAACAAAGAGGCGATCATCATCACCGAGATCCCCTACATGGTGAACAAGGCCAACATGATCGAGAAGATGGCCGATCTGGTGAATGAAAAGGTCATAGAAGGCATCTCCGACATTCGCGATGAAAGCTCCAGCGACGGCATCCGCGTGGTGATCGAGCTCAAGCGTGGCGCGCTCGGCCAGGTCGTGCTCAACAACCTCTACAAGCACACCCAGCTCCAGACCACCTTCGGCGCGAATATGCTGGCGATCGACCAGGGCCGCCCGAAGCTGATGAACCTCAAAGAGCTGTTCCGCTGTTACGTGGACCACCGCTTCGAGGTCATCACCCGCCGCACCAAGTTCGAACTGGCCAAAGCCGAGGCGCGCAAACACATCCTGGAGGGCCTGCTCATCGCGCTCGACCACCTCGACGAAGTGGTCGCCATGATCCGCGCCTCCAAGAACCGCGAGGAGGCGAAAACCCGCCTCATCGCGCGCTTCGCTTTTTCCGACAAGCAGGTCGACTCGATCCTCGAGATGCGCCTCTACCAGCTCACCGGCCTCGAGCGTGAAAAGGTCGAAGCCGAGTTCAAGGAGCTGTGCGGGCGCATCGCCTACCTCACGGGCCTGCTCGCCGACCCTGTGAAGATTTACGGCCTCATCAAGCAGGACCTGGCGGATATCAAGGCCAAGTACGTGACAGCCACCCGGCGCGGCGATGTGCGGCGCACCGAGATCGTGCCGATGGAAGGAGAGGTCAACATCGAGGACCTTATCGCCGACGAGCCCTGCGTGATCACCCTGAGCCACCGCGGCTATGTCAAGCGCGTGCCGCTGACCGTCTACAAAGAGCAGAAGCGCGGCGGCAGGGGCATCACCGGCGCGGCCATCAAGGAAGAGGATTTCATTACCACGGTCTTCGTGGCGGAAACCCACGACACGCTGCTTTTCTTCACCAATCTCGGCCGCGTCTTCGCTGAGCGCGCCTACGAGATTCCCGAAGCGCCGCGCACGTCGTTCGGCAAGCCGATCGTCAACCTGCTCCAGTTCCAAGAGGGCGAGCAGGTCGCCGCGCTGCTGCCGATCCGCGCCTTTGCGGAGGATGTGGACGTGATGTTCGCGACCGAGCGCGGCACGGTCAAAAAGACCGCGCTCTTAGACTATCGCAACATCAACTGCAACGGCATCCGCGCGCTGAACATCGAAAACAACGACCGTCTCATCCAGGTGCGTTTGACGCACGCCGGCAATGACGTGCTCATGATCACGGCGGACGGCAAGGCCATGCGCTTCAACGAGAGCCAGGTGCGCCGCATGGGCCGGCCCGCCACCGGCGTGCGCGGCATCCGCCTGCTGGGCGACGACGTGGTGCGCAGCTTCGACATCGTGGACGACAGCGAGACCCTGCTGATCGCGACGCAGAACGGCTACGGAAAACGCACCGAGTTCAAAGAGTTCACCCCTCACCACCGCGGCGGCCAGGGCATGATCGCCATCAAAGACGACTCGGGCCGCAACGGCAAGGTGGTGGCGGCACACGCGGTCAAAGAGGACCAGTCGATGATCACGATCACCTCCACCGGCATGATGGTCCGCTCGCCGGTGCGCGATGTGCGCACGTGCGGCCGCTCCGCCCAGGGCGTTCGCCTTGTGCGCCTCAACGAGGGGGCCACCCTCGTCTCGGTCAGCATCGCCGATGCGGATGACGATGACACTTTAGCCATCCCGGCACCCGCGCCGGAAGCGGCCCCCGAAGCAGCCCGCATCGACCTTGAGCAACTCGAGACGACGTGAATCGACCCGCATCGACCTGATTCGACTCGAGCCGATTCATGTCCTGGCGTCGGCACGCCTCGACAACCCAGAAAGGAGGCTCTCATGTCCAATCCCCTCTTCACGCCGCACGGCGGCTACCGCAGTCTCGACACCTTCATGCTGGCGACCATTGTCTATTATGGGACGGTGGCGTTCTGCCGGAAATACATTCAGAGCGGGAGGCAGACGGAGCAGATGGTCCAGGCGGCGCGTTCCGGGCGACAGAACATCGCCGAAGGCTCGGAACGGTCGGCGACCTCCACACACACGGAGATCCAACTGACCGACGTCGCGTGCGCGAGTCTGGCGGAACTGCAACTGGACTACGAGGATTTCATCCATTTCAGCGGCGCCGACCCGTGGGCGGACGACGACGAAAACAGTCTGCTGATCAAGCAGCTGCGCCTCGACCGCATGCAGCACGGACCGGATGAGATCCGGCGCTTCTCGCAGGCGGTCCGCGCCGAGATGGCCAAATTCGAGCGGTGGCTGAAGAGCGACGATCCCGCAGTGATTGCCAACGCCATGGTGCGGCTCTGCGACCGGACCTGTTTTCTGATACGCCGCCAGCTCGCCGCGCAGGGCGAACGGTTTGTCGAGGACGGCGGCTTCAAGGAGCGCATGGCGCAAGAGCGCAACAAAGTCAAAGACGAGGCGCACGACACGCCCGCCTGTCCCAAGTGCGCAGCCCCCATGCGCATGCGCACCGTCAGAAAAGGCCCCCGCACCGGCGAGACCTTCTGGGGCTGCTCGAAATACCCCGCCTGCGACGGCGTGGTCGAGATGAAGTAGTCGACCCGCATCGACCTGACTCGACTCGCGTCGACTCGGGTCAGGGAGCCGACTCTCGTCGTGTTCCCCGCGTTCGACATCGCACGGGCGATCGGCTAAGCTAATCCCCGTGTCTTCCCTGTCACAGCTCTTCGCCGACCTGCTGACGCCGGCCCTGCCGCACGGGGCCACGCGCTTGGCTGCGCCCGCTTTCCCCGGCGCCAGCGCCGCACTGGCAGCCGCCACCCTCGCACAGAAAGCACCTGCACGCCTCGCGCTGGCGGTCACCGCGGGCCCCGCCGACTTGGAACGTGTCTACGGCGACCTTTGCGCGCTCGGCCGCGACAGCGGGGTGGAGCCCGCGCTTTTTCCGCAGCAGCTGGGAGACGACACCGAGACCGCAGGCACGCGTTTGCGCGTCCTCCGCCAACTCCGCCCCGGTGTCGCGGACACGGCCCGCCACGCCACGGTCATTGTCACTTCGCTTCAGGCCCTGCTCCAGCCCGCGCCTGCTCCTGAGGCCGTCGAGAAGGCCTCCGTCCACCTGCGTGTCGGCGCGCGCTATCCCTTCGACGCCTTGGTCGCACACCTCGTCGCCTCAGGCTACGAACGCGTCGCCGACGTGGACGCACCCGGGCGGCTGGCAGTGCGCGGCGGCCTGTTGGACGTTTGGCCGCCCGCCACGCCCGCACCGTGGCGGGCGGAGTTCTTCGACGCCGAGCTGGAATCGCTACGCACCTTCGATCCTGCCACGCAGTGTTCAGTCGAGAAAGGCGATCACGTCTGGCTTCCGCCGTGCTCCGAGAGCGGCCTTGCCGCGGTGTCTCTCGCCGACCTGCTGCCGCCACACGCCGCCGTGCTCTGGCTTGACCACGACCGCATCCGCGCGGGCATACTCTTTCCGCCGGAGGGGGTCCGCCACCCGCTTTCGTGGGAGCAGCTCGCCGCCCGCATCGACGCGCGCGAGCCGTGGCTGCAGCTCTTCTCCGGCGACCCTCCGCCCGCTCACACGCCCGCCTTGGAGCTGGGGATCGCCGCGCTGCCCGGCCTCGCTGAGCTGGGTGCCGCAGAGGCGCACCATCCCGAGCTGTTGGCGCAGGCGCGGCAACGGCTGCTGGACGATTTCGAGCGCCGTGCGGCAGCCGGCGAACGGGTCATCGTTTGCGTCGACACGGCTGGCACCTGTGAGCTGCTGGCACGCGAGCTCGGCGCGGACACGCAGGTGCAGATCCGCCGCGCTTCGCTTTCCGGCGGGTTCACGCTCCCCGGCCTGACCTTGGCTGCGCAACCCGACCTCTACACCGTGCGCAAGCAGGCGTTGCGCCGTCCCTCGCCGACGGCCATCACACGCGGCGGCCGCGTGGAGAACGCCGCCGACCTTGAACCCGGCGATCTCGTGGTCCACATCGATCATGGCATCGGACGCTTCCTCGGTTCGACGGAAGTGGAGGTGGACGGCCACCGCTCCGAGGTCTTCACCATTGAATATGCCGAGAACGCGAAGCTCCATGTGCCGGTTTCGCATGCGCATCTGATCAGCCGTTACGTCGGCGTGGCGGGCCACAAAGCCAAGCTCCACCGCCTCGGCGGCAAGCGCTGGACGCGCGAGAAGGCTGACGCCGAACGCGCGGTCGCCGACCTTGCGGCGGCCCTGCTCGACACACAGGCGCGGCGGCAGGTGGTCGAGGGGCTTTCCTGCAACCCTGAGCCGAACTGGATGCACGAGTTCGAGGCCGCCTTCCCGTATCAGGAGACCGTCGATCAGGAAAAGGTCATCGCGGATGTCAAGCGCGACATGGCCACCGCGCGTCCCATGGACCGCCTCATCTGCGGCGATGCGGGCTATGGCAAAACGGAGATCGCCATGCGTGCGGCTTTCATCGCCGTGATGAACGGACGCCAGGTGGCTGTGCTCGTTCCCACCACCGTGCTGGCCGAACAGCACTACGAGACCTTTACCGACCGCATGGCCGCCTATCCGGTCCGCATCGAGGTGGTCAGCCGCTTCCACACCCACGCCAAACGCAAACGCATCCTTGCGGACGCGCGCAACGGTCGTGTGGACATCGTCATCGGCACCCACGCCTTGCTGGGCAGCGAGGTGACTTTCCAGAACCTCGGCCTGCTCATCATCGACGAAGAGCAGCGCTTCGGCGTGACCCACAAGGAGCGGCTCAAACAGGTCCGCCAGAGCGTGGACGTGCTGACCCTCTCCGCCACGCCCATCCCGCGCACGCTTTACATGAGCATGACCGGCGCACGCGACATGAGCCTGCTCCAGACGCCGCCGCGTGAGCGCGTGGCGATCGAGACAAAAGTCGCGCGCGACACCGACGCGGTGATCCGCAGCGCGATTTGTCAAGAGCTGAACCGCAGCGGCCAAGTCTATTTTCTCTACAACCGCGTGGTCACCATCGGCCTGATGCAACACCGGCTGGAGAAACTGGTGCCCGAAGCCCGCATCGCCATCGCGCATGGCCAGATGCCCGCCAACACGCTGGCCCGCATCATGCGCGAATTCGAGGCGGGCGAGATCGACGTGCTGCTCTGCACCACCATCGTCGAGAGCGGGCTCGACATCCCGCGCGCCAACACCATGCTCGTCCACCGGGCTGACCGTTTCGGCATTGCTGACCTCTATCAGCTCCGCGGCCGCGTGGGCCGTTCCTCGCAGAAAGGCTATGCGTGGCTGCTGCTGCCCGAACACGGGCACGTCGACGAAGACGCGCGGCAGCGCATCGCGGCGTTGCAGAAGCATAGCGGCCTCGGCGCGGGCTTTAACCTCGCGCTGCGTGATCTTGAGATCCGCGGCGCAGGCAACCTGCTCGGCGCGGCGCAGAGCGGCCACATCGCGGCCATCGGGTTCGGCCTCTACTGTCAGCTCCTGCGACGCACCATCGCCCGCCTCAAAGGCGAAGTGCCGCCGCTGCTGGTGGACGTGGACCTCGCGTTCGACTTCCTCGACTTCTCGCCGGGCGCGACCGACCTCGACAGCTCGGCGTGTTTGCCCTACTCCTACGTGGAAGACGAGGCGCACCGCATGATCCTGCACCGCCGTATTGCCGAGGCGGTTGTGGTCAAAGAGGTGCGTGCGCTGCACGCGGGAATCACCGACCGGTACGGCCAGCAGCCCTCCGCCGTCTTGCGCCTGCTGCGCTTGGCCGAACTGCGCGTGCTGGCGGCGCAGAAAAAGCTCGGCCGCATCGAGACGCGCGAGAACAAGATTTACTTTTACAGGCAGCGCGAACGCTCGCCGCTGCTGGTCAATCACCACCTGCCCGCGTTGAAAGGCAAAGACGTGGAACAGCGCCTCACCTCCGTCTTCCACGCGCTCCAAGCGCTGTGAAACCGTCAGGCGGGAAGGACTGGCGTAAATGCCGGAAACGCGCTAAGCTAGATACCGTTTTCAGAAGAGAGCGGGGCGGGCCCGGGAGCGGGGTCACTGCCTGAGCCTGTGATCCGCCACGAGGAGTGTACATGGTTACGAAGAAAAGGAAGATGGTCGTCACCTCGGCGTTGCCGTACGCGAACGGCGACATTCATATTGGACATCTTGTGGAATACGTGCAGACCGATTTCTGGGTGCGCTTCCAGAAGATGCGCGGCCATGAGTGCGTCTATGTCTGCGCGGATGACGCCCACGGCACGCCGGTGATGGTGCGGGCGCGTGCGGAGAGCATCTCGCCGGAAGCGCTGATCGCCCGCAGCTATGTGCAGCATACGCGGGACTTTGCCGATTTCGAAATCTGTTTCGACAACTATTATTCCACAAACTCCGAAGAGAACCGCGCGTTCTGCAACGCGATCTATCAGGCGATGAGGGAGGCGCCTGGCGCGATCACCACGCGCAGCGTGCCGCAGCTCTACTGCGAAACCGATGCCATGTTCCTGCCGGACCGCTTCGTCAAAGGCGCCTGTCCCCAGTGCGGCGCGGAAGGGCAATATGGCGACTCGTGTGATGTCTGCGGCCAGACCTACGCCGCCGAGGAGCTGAAGGACGCGCGCTGCGCGATCTGTGGCAAGCCGCCCGTCACCCGCGACAGCGAACACCTTTTCTTCGAGCTGGAGCGGCTCCGCGACATGCTGCAAACGTGGATTCCCGCGCACACCGCCCCGGATGTGGCGAACAAGCTGTTGGAGTGGTTCAACGAGCCGCTGCGCGGCTGGTGCATCTCGCGTGACGCCCCGTACTTCGGGTTCGCGATCGCCGACCATCCCGGCAAATATTTTTACGTCTGGGTGGATGCGCCGATCGGCTACATGGCTTCGCTGCAGAAGTGGTGCGCCGATCACGGCCAGTCGTTTGACGACTGGTGGCAGAACCCCGAGGCGGAACTCTACCACTTCATCGGCAAGGACATCGTGCGTTTCCACTGCCTCTTCTGGCCGGCCATGCTGAAAGTCGGCGGCTTCAAGACCCCGGACCAGGTGTTTGTACACGGCTTCCTCACGGTCAACGGCGAGAAGATGAGCAAGTCCAAGGGCACGTTTATCAAGGCGCGCACCTATCTGGATTATCTCAACCCGCAGGATCTGCGCTTCTACTACGCGTGCAAGTTGAACGGCACCACCGACGACATGGACCTCAACCTCGGCGATTTCGTGAACCGCGTAAACTCCGACCTCGTGGGCAAGATCACGAACCTTGCGTCGCGCGGGGCGCAGATGCTGCAAAAGAATTTAGGCGGCATGACCGGCACGATGGATCCGGAAGGGCGTGCGCTGTGCGAGAAGGCGCAAGGCTGTGAGCCGCGTATTGCCGCGCATTATGAGGTGCGCGATTTTAGCAAAGTGATGGTGGACGTGCGTGACCTTGCGGATCAGGCGAACCAGTACTTCGACGCTCAGGCGCCGTGGGCGTTGGTGAAGAGCGATCCCGAGGCCGCGCGGCGCGTGATGACCTCGGCCCTCAACATCTTCCGCGTTCTGGCGATTTACATGCAGCCGATCCTGCCTGCCTATGCGGCCAAGGTCGCCAAGCTCTTGAACGAAAAGCCCTATGTGTGGGCGGACGTGATGAAGATCATCGAGAACGCGCCGGTGAACCCGTATGAGTATCTCGCCACGCGCGTCGAACAGGCCTCGGTGGACAAGCTGATCGAAGCCAGCCGCGTTGCTGAGCAACCGGCTGCAAAAGCATCCGCGCCCGTCAAGGCGGCGGCCAACCCCGTAAAAGAGACCCTTGATTACGACACCTTCGCGAAGGTGGATCTGCGCGTGGCCACGGTGATTTCGGCCGAGCGGGTTGAGGGTGCGGACAAGCTGCTTAAGCTCCAGCTCGACATCGGCGAAGCCAAACCGCGACAGGTGTTCGCGGGCATCCGCAAGGCGTACGCCCCCGCAGCGCTGGTGGGACGACAGGTGGTGATGGTGGCCAACCTCGCGGCGCGCAAAATGCGCTTCGGCCTGTCCGATGGCATGATTTTGGCGGCCGGCAACCCCGACGGCGCGCTCTTTGTGGTGTCGCCCGACGCGGGAGCCGTACCGGGGGCGACGGTTCAATGAAGGAGTCAGATTAACTGGATCAAGCGGACGGGCATTCGAACAGAAGGGTGATGCGCGTTCGATCAACAAGGAGGAAGCAGATGGCTACGTACGCTGTGTTCATTCGCGAGACGACCCGCAACCCCGCCGAGATGCAGGTCTATGCGGGTAAGGCGGGTGCGTCTCTGTCCGGTCACTCGGTGAAGGTGCTGGCTGCCTATGGTACGCAAGAGGTGCTGGAAGGCCCCAGGGCCGAAGGCGTGGTGATCCTCGAATTTCCTTCGATGGCGGAGGCTAAAGCGTGGTATGACAGCCCCGCCTATCGTGAGGCGCGCGAGCATCGGTTCCAAGGCGCCGACTATCGGGCCATCTTTGTTGACGGGGTGTGAACAGGGGAGGCGGGGAAAGGAGCCGGTCATGACCGATCTGAACAAATGGACTCAGAAGGCCCAAGAGGTTCTTCAGAAGGCCCGCGAGACGGCCGTGCGCTTTTCGCACCAGCAGCTCGACACCGAGCATGTGCTGGCCGCCCTGATCGACGTGCAGGACGGGTTGGCCGTCTCGTTGCTGCAGCGCCTTGGCGTGGCCGTTCCCCAGCTCCGCGCCCGCGTGGAGGAGGCGCTGGACCGCAAACCCCGCGTGTCCGGCGATATCGAGGAAGGCAAAATTTATGTGACCCAGCCGCTCAATGAGCTGCTGGTCAAGGCGGGGGATTACGCCAAACGCCTCAAGGACGAATACCTCTCGGTCGAGCACCTGTTGCTGGCCATGGCCGACTCGGGCCGCCGCGCCGTGTGCGGGCAGCTGCTGGCCGAGGCTGGCGTCGACACGAAGAAGTTGCTGGAGGTGCTCAAGGAGGTGCGCGGTAATCAGCGCGTCACCACCGACAACCCCGAGGGTCAGTACGAGGCGCTCAAAAAGTATGGCAGCGATCTGGTCGAGCTCGCCAAGGACGGCAAACTCGACCCGGTGATCGGCCGCGATACCGAGATCCGCCACGTGGTCCGCATTCTCTCGCGCAAGACGAAGAACAACCCCGTGCTGATCGGCGAGCCCGGTGTCGGCAAGACCGCGATCGTCGAGGGTCTCGCGCAGCGCATCGTGCGTGGCGACGTGCCCGAGGGGCTCAAGGACCGCACCATCTTCTCGCTCGACATGACCGCCCTGATGGCCGGCGCCAAGTACCGCGGCGAATTCGAAGAGCGCCTCAAGGCCGTGCTCAACGAGATCAAGGCCGCCGAAGGCCGCATCCTGCTCTTCATCGACGAGATCCACACCATCGTGGGTGCGGGCAAGACGGAAGGCTCCAGCGACGCGGGCAACATGCTCAAGCCCATGCTTGCACGCGGCGAGCTGCACTGCATCGGCGCGACCACGCTTGATGAATACCGCAAGCACATGGAGAAGGACGCCGCCTTGGAGCGCCGCTTCCAGCCCGTGCAGGTGGACCCGCCCTCGGTCGAGGACACCCTCTCCATCCTGCGGGGTCTGAAGGAGCGTTTCGAGCGCCACCACAACGTCCGCATCCAGGACGCCGCGCTGGTTTCCGCCGCCGTCCTTTCCGATCGCTATGTGCAGGATCGCTTCCTGCCGGACAAAGCCATCGACCTGCTCGACGAGGCCTGCGCCTCGATCCGAACGGAGATGGACTCCATGCCCGCCGAACTGGACGAGATCACCCGCCGTGTGACGCGCCTGGAGATCGAAGAAACCGCACTGAAGAAAGAGAAGGACAACGCCTCCAAGGCCCGCCTCGGCGAACTCCGCAAGGAGCTCGCCAATTTCAAGGCGCAGGCGGATGCCATGAGGCCCGCTGGCTGTCGGAGAAGAAGATCCTCGACGAGACGCGTGTCCTGCGCGAACAGCTCGATGCCGCCCGCACCGCATATGA
>CAZXVN010000250.1:0-7094 GCA_964643945.1 uncultured Lentisphaeraceae bacterium
ATGCGATTGGGACCGCTGGCTCGGCCCTGCGCCGTGGCGTCCCTACAACAAGAAGTATGTCGCCGGCGGCTGGCGTGGGCACCACGACCTCGAGGCGGGCGGAAACTTCTTGGACTGGGGTGCGCACACGCTTGACCTCTGCCAGTGGGCGAACCAGTCGGATCACACCACGCCGTTGGAGTTCGCGTCCACGGAAACCGAGGCGGTCTGCACCTACGCGAACGGCGTCAAGGTCGTGTGCGACTATCTGCCGACAGCCTTCGGCAAGCGCGATCCGCAGTACCGGACCTCGACAGGGACCTGCCCCGTGCGCTTTGAGGGAGACCAAGGCTGGGTTGAGACAGGAGATAGCGGAGAACTCGCCCTTTCAGAAAACCTGATGAAGATCCGCAAGCAGCTTTTCCCGAACAGCGGCACCCATCCAGGCTCGCACGTGCGGAATTTCCTGGACTGCGTCAAGTCGCGTGCAAGGACGGTTGCGAATGAGGAAGTCATGCGCAAATCGCACCTGGCCTGCTTTGCAGCCCAGCTCTCTTGGCAACTGGGACGCAAGCTGACCTTTGATCCTTTGAAAGAAGAATTTGTCAACGACGACGAGGCCAACCGCATGCGGAGCCGCGCCACCCGCGAACCCTGGACCTTCCATCTTTGAGTCCGGGAAAGGAGAGTGATGAGTTCACCAATACCGTGGAGTAAGAGAATGAAGGACGGCTGGAATATCGGGGGGTGGGGCTGGAATCCGGAAACGGGAAGCCGGCCTCAGCCCCCTGCTCAAACAACACGCTGTTCCGCTCGCCCCGAGGTGACCGCGTGGCTTGATGCGATTACGTCACCCCTCCGTTTGTTCCCGGCAGCTCGGCCGGGTGTTTTCCGATTCGTTGACAGACACTGCTTATGCGGCCTGGTGCTTCTGGTGACACTGACTGCCGCGATGACGTGTGCTGCCGGAGGTGATGCTGAGAAGACGGCGGGGCTCATAGGAATCCTTAAGTCGGACGCCGACGTGTTTAGCAAGGCACGCGCCTGTCAGCAGGCTGGCGAGTTTGGAACCGCTGACGCGGTTCCCGTCTTAGCTGCGCTGTTGGCCGATGAGAAGCTCGCGGCTTATGCGCGGAGCGGACTTGAGAACATTCCTGACCCGGCTGCCGCAACTGCATTGCGCGCCGCTCTCGACACGCTGGAAGGCGCACGCTTGGGCGGGGTGGTCACCTCGCTGGGCGTCTTGCGTGATGCACAGGCGGCTGGCGCGCTGCGCCAACTGGCGGCAGACCCTGCAAAGGGCGTCGTGACAGAGGCACTGCTGGCCTTGGGCAGAATCTCCGATGCAGCCAGTCTCGAGACCTTGCGGACAACGCTTCGCTCCGGCCCTGCCGCGTCGCGCCCGGATGCGGCTGCGGGATGCCTGTTGGCGGCGGAGCGTCAATTGGCACTCGGACAGACCGAGCTTGCAAAGGCGTTGTACGATGATGTGCGCGCAGCCGATCTGCCTACATCGTATCGCAGCGGCGCGACGCGTGGCGCGATCTTGGCCCGCCAGGAGCACGGAGTTGCCTTTTTGATCGAGCAGATCAAATCCAATGATCCGATTGCGCAACAGGCAGCCTGTCAGACCGCGCGTGATTTCCCGGCGAAGACCGTGACAGCCGCGCTTGTTGCGGCATTGGATAACGCGGGCAGCAACGAGCAGGCTCGGCTGCAGGGTGCGATGGACGCGCTTTCCTTCGAGCCGTTGCTCCATGGCAAAACCTTCTATGGATGGGAGGGCGACACCACCAACAGCTTCCGTATTGCAGCGGGCGCAATCGTGGGGGGCAATCTCCAAAACAAAATTCCCCGCAACGAGTTTCTGGCCACGACGCGTTTTTTCACCAACTTCATTCTGCGTGTGGAGTGCAAGCTGTTAGGGCCTTGCAATGCAGGCATCCAGTTCAGAACCCAGCGGATTCCGAACCACCACGAGGTCAAAGGTTTTCAAGCCGACATGTCGGTGGGCAAGGATGGTGGATATTGGGGAAAACTCTATGACGAGTCGCGCCGCAACCGTATCCTGGGCTTGAGCGTGAATCATGCGCAGATGATGGAGCGCCTCAAGGCGGACGATTGGAACCAGTATGAGGTCCGCTGCGCAGGGCCTCGGATCCAGCTTTTCCTCAATGGCGTACGTACGCTCGACTACACGGAAACCGATCCTGAGATCCCGCAGTTCGGCATCATCGCGGTGCAGATCCACGCAGGTCCGCCGAGCGAAGCGTGGTACCGGAATCTCTTCATCGCTGAATTGCCGTGATGACAACGGGAAAGTCGGTGTTACCTCTCTTCCCATTGATTTATGCCTTTTTTCGCAAACAACTTAAAGAAGGTGCCTCTAGTATGAGTAATCGACTCCGCATTATCTGTCTGTGTTTGCAGGGCTTCTGCTGTGCCGGTGTCCAGGCGGCCGCGGGGAAGGATGGCGCGGCCGTGCAGCAGGAGCGGCTTGCGAAGCATTCTTTTGTGAGAACGGAGTATGACCCCGGTGCCATTGGCCTGCTCATCGGCAACGCCGAGCTGGGGGGGCTTGCGACTCCGTCAGGGCTAATTATTCCAAAGCTATGGGGCGCCGATCTCTGGAAAGATGAAAGCACGCGCATGGCCGTTGAGGGGCCCGCCCTGTCTTGCGATGAGTTTGATGGCAGCCGTAAGCCGACTGTCTATCGCCAGGAACTGGGCCTCGCCGACGGGGTCATCAGGACCCGCGTGATGTTTGACCAGGGCAACGGCTATGAGGCCGAACTGTTCTGCTCCATGGCAAACAAGCACCTGACGGGCCTGCGCGTGAAGAATCTGGGAGGCGCTGGCGAACGCGCCTGGCGCATCACGCGGCCGGCTGCGGGCTATGCCGTGACCAACCCCGCACCCGGAGTCATCATGGGCGAGTCAGCGACGAAAGGATTTACACGCGAAGCATGGGCAGTCAGAGTCGGCAAGGCATGGAAAACGGACGCCAACGGCAGGGACATCGTGAAACTGGCGCCTGGCGAAACCGTGACGCTTGTCTATTCCTGGACCACGCACTGGGATGGCGCGGACTATGTGCAGCTTTGCAGAAAGACCGTTGCTGAAAAGGCATTGGATTTTGACAGCCTGACGGCTGCCCATCGCAAAGCGTGGTCGACGTTGTGGCAACAGTCGGCGTCACTGGCCATCCCTGATGCCGCAATGGAGCAGATCTGGTACCGCTCGCTGTTCTGGACGCTATGCACCTGCGGAAGCACTCATTTTCTTCCTGGCGAGAGCATGTTCGTCGTTGATTGCTGGAGCATGCATCCTTTCACGTATGGCGCAGCAGGCTGGGCCGTCCAGGCTTTGACCTCCGCAGGATTTTCCGAGCTTGCCCGAAACATGTTAGACTGGCATTTCAAGCCGGATGCGCTGCGGCAGAACTCGGAGTTCTACACCCGGCGGCTGGCGGGGAAAACCGCTGATCCGGCATCACTGGCTTTTGCACATGAAGTGAAGACCGACGGAACTCGCTTTCCCTGCGAGCCCTGGGAACTTCAGCGGCACCTGGACGGTTTTGGCGCGTCCCTGTTCTACCGGTTCAACCGGACTTACCCGGATGCGAAGTATTACAGGGACACGGTTTATCCCGTGCTTCGCGGTACGGCTGAGTTCTGGAAAGGGCTGGCCGGCCGGGATGAGAAGACTGGCGAATTCATTCTGCCTTCAATGACTTCGCTGACCGAAGACCTGATCGCGAGAAATCCTATCGATGCGGCGCTGGCAGCGAAGTGGTGCCTGCTTCAGGCCTCACGGACCGCGCAGGACCTTAACCTGGATGCCGGATTGCGCAGGGACTGGAAAGAGCTTGCAGGCAAACTCTGCCTGCCGCAGAACAAGGAGCGGTATCTTGAGTATTTCGGTGACGAGGAGAAGCGGGCCGGCGGCGGGTATCAGGGCGTGCGCGGTTTCGTTTACCTCAGCTATCCTACGGTTGAACTCATTCCGCTGGTTGATCGCAACAAGGCGATCCGGACGCTGGAGTACACCTGGGACAGAAACAAGCAGGGCGAAGGCATGATCGGGTTTGTGGCAAACTGGTTTGCTCTTGCCGATACGCACTACGGACGAGGCGAGCATGCGCTCTCCATTATGCGGCACAACCTGAAGTGCCTGGACAAATGGGGCACCAGCCTCAGTGAAACGCCGGGCAACGGAAACTACTACTTTGCCACGGGCTATGCGTCCTATATCCTTGTGCCGCTGTCCATGGCTGTGCAGTCATTCGACGACCGCATCGCGGCCTTTCCTGCGGTGCCTGCGGACTGGAAGGAGTTTGCCTTCTACAACGCCCCAGTCGAAGCCGGACTTCGGGTTTCCGGCGAAATGAAAGACGGCAAGGTGCTCTGGGTCTCTTACCGCAAGGATAACAAGGAGCTTCTCCGTCTGGACCGGAAGGCCGCGGTGGCGATCCGGCATGAGGGTCGCGCCATTGGCCTCAAGGTCGAGCCGTGAATGGTACACTAACGCGGGCTCTGCCCGCAACCCAATCTTATCTCTCACAGAGTCACAGAGAGCACAGAGTTTTTGAATCGACAAGCCCCCCGCCCGCGGAGCGGGAACAAACGAACGAGGTAACTTTATCCGCAGATTGCGCAGATGACCGCAGATTGAATCAATATCTGCGGAAATCTGCGCAATCTGCGGACAAAAACTTGAAGTTAGTAGGAAAGAGTGGGTTGCGGGCCGAGACCGCGTTAGCAGGAGACTATGATGGCCAACCAAACGGCAGTGTCATTGGCAACGAATTCATTCAGTCCTGAAATGATCCGGCTCAGCAGCAGGGACAGGGAAATCCTGCGGGGACTTGCGGGACAAGTGGCGGATTTGGCCGCACGGCCATGCGAGGACGAAAAGCGCAAGCTCTGGTATGCGCACAACGAATTGAAGCCGGTTCGGCCACTCATTTTTTGTGACCCGGAAAACGGCTGGAACGAAATTGTCACGGCGGCTCACATCAGGTGCGATGGCGAGCTGGCAAGACAGGGGGAAATGGCGCTGCGGAAGGAGGTTTTCTGGGGCACCCAGATTGGCGACGACCGTGTGATCGAGCCGACCTTCAACGTCGGGCATGTTTACTCGGAAACGGACTGGGGGATGCATGAGCGTAAGATCGGCGGGGAGCATAACGGCTCGTACACCTGGGAGTCCCCGCTGAAGACCTTTGACGATCTCGACAAGCTCCGGTTTCCGGTGATCGACATCAACCGCGTTGCGACAAAGGAGAGTGTCGGTCTGGCGGAATCGGTGTTTGGCGATCTGTTGAAGGTCAGGCTTAAAACCAGTTGGTGGTGGACGTTAGGCATGACCTGGATACTGGCTAACTTGCGGGGGCTGGAGCAGCTCATGCTGGATATGTACGACGAACCTGAGCTTCTGAAACGCGTCATGGCGTTTCTGAGGGACGGGCATCTGGCGAAACTAGATTTCTTGGAGAAGAACGGCCTCTTGAGCGGCAACTTTGACGGCACGTATGTGGGGTCAGGCGGTTTCGGCTATACCCGTCAACTGCCGCAGGCCGATTTCGATGGAGCCCGCATTAGGACAAAAGACATGTGGGGCTTCTGTGAAAGTCAGGAAACGATCGGGGTCTCTCCCGAGATGTTTGCCGAGTTCATTTATCCGTATCAGGTTCCGATCCTTGAGCGGTTCGGCTTGAACTGCTACGGGTGTTGCGAACCGTTGGACAAGCGATGGAAATACATCGTGGACATCCCGCGTTTGCGCCGGGTCTCTGTGTCAGCTTGGGCCGATCCTGAAGCGATGGGCGAGGCTTTGGGAAAGAACTTCATCTTTTCGAGCAAACCGAACCCCACCCATCTGGCAGAGCCAGTCCTGCGTGCGGCTGAGGCCAGGGCTGAAATACGGAGGGTCCTTGAGGCAGGCAGGCGTCACGGCTGTGTCATGGAGCTGATCATGAAAGACAATCATACCTTGGGGAAAAATCCTGCTAACGCGGTCCAGTGGTGCGCCATGGCAAAGGAAGAGATTAACCGGCTGAGGTGATTATGGAAGTGGTCATTAGTCTTCATTGGCTGGACAAGCTGATGATTGGGGTTTATGCGGCCGCCATCCTGATTGCGGGATTCCGTCTTTCGCGGAAGCGTCAGGACAGCGAAGGCTATTTTTTGGCGGGGCGCCAGCTTTCGTGGCCTTTCATCGGCGCGTCGCTGTTTGCCGCCAACATATCGGCCGAGCATGTGGTGGGGCTTGCCGAAGGGGGATGCAAAGGGGGGATGGCGATCGGCGGATTCGAATGGATGGCGGTTTTTTGCCTTGCCCCGTTGATCTTTTTGTTCCTCCCGTTTTACATTCAGAACAAGATTTATACGGTGCCGGAATTTCTTGAAAAGCGCTTTAGCCCGGGGGTGCGGCTCGCCTTCTCCGGCTTCATGATGATTCTTTCGGTGCTGACCAAGATTTCCATCTCGCTATGGGCGGCATCGGTGGTCTTTTCCAAGATGACGGGGCTGCCGAATGTGGCGATCATCTGGATGGTTGGCCTGTTGACGGTGCTCTATACGATGAAAGGCGGCTTGAGGGTCGTTGTTTATACCGACGCGATTCAAACCGTGATTCTGCTGGCGGCCGCGTGTGTTATCACGCTGGTCGGGCTTCACCATGTTGGCGGCTGGTCGGGCTTGAGGGCTCAGCTTGATCCGGGGATGTTTCGCATGGTGCTGCCCGCGACCGACACCAACTATCCCTGGCCCGGCATGTTCATCTGCGTGTTCATTCTCGGGAGTTTCTACTGGTCGATGGACCAGGTCCTGGTCCAGCGGGTCTTTGCGGCGAGGAGCCTGAACGAGGGGCGGCTGGGTGCGGTGTTTTGCGGCGGGCTGAAAATCCTCACGCCGTTTCTGCTGGTGCTTCCCGGCCTCATTGCGGCGGCGCTCTATCCGCAACTGACCGAGAAGGCGGCTGACGGCACGTATCCAAACGCGGCGCAGGCTTACCCGATGCTGCTCTCGCGGCTGATGCCTGCCGGGCTGCTGGGCGTGACCATTGCGGGGCTGGCCGAGATCGGAAGAGCACACGTCTGAACTCCAGTCACC
>CAZXVN010000251.1:0-2137 GCA_964643945.1 uncultured Lentisphaeraceae bacterium
GGACATGCACAGAGAGTCAGAGCGCAAAACGGCGGCTCAGAAAAGGCGGGGAACCATGAAAGCACTTGAAGCGACCATTGAAAAAGGCGGACGGATTCATTTCCGCGAACACGTCAAGCTGCCGCCGTCGTGCCGCGTGATCGTGACCTTCCTTGACCCGCCGCCGCCCGATGTTCCCGAGACGGCGCTGCTCAGCGAGGCGGCGTTAGGCAAGGATTGGAACCGTCCGGAGGAGGATGAGGCATGGGCACACCTGCAGTCCGCTCGGTAGTCTTGGTGACCTTTCCCTTTTCCGACCTTTCGGCCAGCAAACTGCGGCCTGCGGTGGTGCTCGCCGACGTCGGGCGGGACGATTACATCCTATGCCAGATGACCAGCAACCCGTATGCCGATCCCGATGCGGTCCGCCTCGGCGATTCGGACTTCGCGTCGGGCTCGCTGCACCATGTCAGCTACGCCCGTCCGGGCAAACTCTTTACGGCAAACGCAGCGCTCATAACGGGCAGTGTGGGCGAGTTGTCGGAAGCCTCGCAACGCGTCATTATCGACCGCGTTGTTGCCCTGTTCCGCCGTTAAAGGGAAAAGAACGGACGACGGGAAGAGAAGCCCGCCGTCCGGATTGAATCGCGCTAAACGCTTCAGGATTGCGTTTACGGCTCGGCGCAGGAACCGTCGGCACACAGGCGATGCGAAAAGAGCTGTTGAATGGCCGGTGTCCTTCGCTGCGCGTCAGAGACGCGCCTGGACGAAATCGCGCAGCGCGGCGACCGAGATGAAGTTGCGCACGTCGAAGTCGCCTTCCCCGATGACAATCCCGAACGCCTCCTCCAGTCCGACCACCAGTTCCAGCAGGCAGACGGAGTCCACGCCGTAGGTGTCGATCAGCGAGACATCGGTCTGGATGTCCGTCGGCGTGATACGGAGGAACAGACGTGAGACGATCATTTCTTTGAGTTTGGCTTCAACCGTGGCGGGGTCCATGTGACTGTGCCTCCCAGACTGCTAAGCGTGCGATTGAGTTCCGATCATCTGGCTAAACAGGGCGTTCTGCATGTGCAAGCGGATTAGCGTACGGGTTCGGCAGGTGTGGCCTTCAGGCGGGGAGGCGCAGGATAAACGTCTTTGAGCGCATTTTCACACAGTTGCCGCGTATCTTGCGGGAAATCGTTTTTGATGATCCACTTGATGAACCCCGGGTCTTCGAGCACAAGGGTTTTCAGTTTTGCGCCTTTCTTTTTGCCAAAATTCACAACGATTTCGCCATCCACCCAGCGCAGGCGGCCCGCGCGGTCGGCGTTGAAAGGGTCGATGGGATTGAAGGTGCGGTCGAGGGTTTCCATGTTCTGCGGCAGGTCGGGGTAGCGTCGGAACTGGCCCAGGAGCACTTCGAGTGTGGCACGCACATCGGCCTCTGCGCCGTGCGCGTCCGAGTGTGGGCGACCGCAGTAGAAGTTGAGTGCGGCAGAGAGGTCGCGCGGCTCTTTGCTATGGAAGATGCGCTGGGCGTCGAGCAGGCGGCGGCGGTCGGCGTCAAAGGGGAAGCCTGCGCGGGCAAACTCTTCGGCGAGCATGGGGATGTCGAAGCGACCCGAGTTGAAGACCGCTACATCGGCCTCGCCGAAAAAGGCCAGGATCTCCAGCGCTTTGTCCTTGAAGCTTGGGCAGGTGCGGACGATGTCGTCGGTGATGCCGTGGATCGCCGTGGTTTCGACCGGGATGGGCACGCCGGGGTTGAGCAGCCAGTAGCCGTTGGTTTCGGTGCCGTCCGGGTCAATGCGGATGGCGGCGAGTTCGACGATCCGGTCGGCACGCGGGCTGACGCCCGTGGCTTCGATGTCGAAAACGATCAGGGGTCGGTCGAGTTTGATAGGGAACATGGGTATCCTTTTGGAGAGAGTTACAGGTTGCACGTCGGGGAGGGTCCAGCAGCAGGCAAGGCCAGGGCGCCAAAGTGGTTAAAAAGAATACCGGATTTGGTCTGGAAAGTGGAGTCAAAAAAGAGGCGCGTTTTTATCAAATCGGTCTGTCAAATCCGCTGCTTGTGGATTAATCTTGAGAGTCAGGGCTTCTGGCTCATGAGGCCAATCGCAACCCTTCGGCCCTGCTTAGGTCAAGCCGTTGGCGGATGAATTTCGCG
>CAZXVN010000252.1:0-2764 GCA_964643945.1 uncultured Lentisphaeraceae bacterium
GAGGTACGCGGCCTGCACGGGCGCGGACTGCCAGCCGCCGGTTTCCACGCTCTGTGCGTCGACCGTGCCGTCGAGGCTGATGTTGCGGACGTGGAATGACTGGCGGGCGTTGGCCAGCAGCGCGGGCTGGCCGAGCCACACCTGCCGGAAGGGATAGACCGAGTACAGCTCGGGCGTCTCGCAGTCCGTGCGGCCCGGATCGTACCTGTCGCCGACGGCCAGCAGATCCAGACCGCGGATGCGGCGCGTGGGCACGCCGGGCATTTCGCCCAGCAGCTTGGCCCAGCGCTGCCGGCGTTCCGCGTTGATTTCGAACGACAGCAGCTTCGTCATGAGAAACTTGAGGCAGCCGATCTCCGTGCAGGGGTTGTCCACCCCTTGGTAGGTCTCGGCGCAGCCCACGCCTGCCATGAGCATCTTGCCCTTGGCGTCGCGCGCCGTGAAGCGGTTGGCGTAGTAGGCGATGAACTCGTCCGCGCAGGGCAGCAGCACCTCATCCAAGAACTTCCGGTCACGCGTGTGCTCGTAGTACTCGCACATGATCGCCGGCGTTTCGACCGAGGCGATCTGATGGTAGCGCAGGTGGCCGGGCATGCCGTCCCAATTGAAGACGCCGACGTTGTGCCACCAGCTCGCCTCCATGATGAAGGCCCCGTCAAAACCGAAGATCTTCTTGCAGCGGTCGCGAGCGATGTCGAGCCCGTCGCGCACGAACTGCATGCCGGGGCGGAGCGTGTCGAAGTCGCCGCGCGTGGCCATCGACCAATACGGGTGCCGCGTGTTCTGCCACATGAAGGACAGGTTGGACCAGTCGCGTCCGTCGGGCGAGACCGGCCCGCCTTTCGGCACGTCGAACCCGAGCACGCCTGCGGGCATGTCCATGGTGAAGATCGAGCCGTTGTACGGCGGCGGCACGGCGCCCCGGCTGGCGGCGGCCTGACAGAAACGCTCTAACGCATAGCGCTGGCTGAGCTGGAAAGCATTCGCGTCTGCGGCGATTTCCTTGTGGCCCTCATACGCTTTTGAGCCTTGGGCGAACTGGGTGAAGCGGCACTGGTCAAGGTTCACGGGGGCCTCGCCGCAGCCGGTGACGACAATACGGCTGCGGTTCCAGAATTCTTTCCAATAGGCCTGGTGCGCGGCCCAGTCCGCTTTTACCGGCTTCGCCGCCTCCGCCAGCCACGTTTGGATATCATCCGGCTGGCTGGAGAGCAAGCGCACCGAGCAGTCGATCTCCTTGGACCTCTCTTTCAACCGCAGGGTGGTCGGGCTCTCGCGGGTAAAGCCTTGCCCCCAGAGCACGCAGCCGGAGGTGCGGTACAGGATGGGATCCTTGGTCTTCGCGACCATCTCCGGCGTGTTCTGGCTTTTAAAGTTATTCGCCCAGTCGGACGACTGGTTACGGTAACACCAGGCCAGCCGGCCAGCGTCGTTTGTGAAAAGGACGCCGGGGGTGCCTCCGGCCGGCAAGGGGGTGGAATCGTTCTGCAAAGGACGCAGCGGCTCGACCGCGACCGTGGCGGCGTGCGGCGCGGCGCACGTGCCCTGCACGCGGATAACCGGGCTGTTGGCATCGGCCCAGACCCTCAGGTTCGCATCGCCGGCCTTGATCTCGACCGCGCCGTCGCGCAGGACGAGCGTTTGCCGGAATTCGCTCGTGTTCAGCGCCGGCTCCAGCCGCAGCCGCACCCGCCCCAGTTTCGGCAGCAGGTGATTGGCGTCGAAGGCGTCCACCTTGCTGACGTAGAACACCAGGTCGCCGTTCGGCTCGACCCAGACGTTCAGCCCCATGTCGCCGTTGCCCAGCGGCATGGAGCCGAACGAGTCCTTGCTCGGCGAAGTCCACACGACGTTGAATGGGTCAAGCCATGCGAGATCGTCGGCTGCAGCGGCGCTCCCCCACGCGCTCCCAACCAGTATCCCGGCCAGAACCAGGTAACGTGGCGTTTTGTTCCGTTTCATCGTTCGGGTATTCTCCCTGCTGTGCGTTGCTCTGTCTCAGCCAGCCCTTCAGAAGATCGTGATCAGCGTCCCGGGAGGCACGGGTCCGGTGAGTACGCGCAACATGCCTGTACCTGCAAACAGTGAACTTCTATATTGGGCAATACTCGCAGGCCCGCCCCAGGTGCCGCGATACCGCGGCACACCGTCAAAGGTCAGCGTCGACACCGTCTGCTCGCTTGGGTTGCTCAACTTCAGGGTGGCGCCCGTCGCGATTTCAAGGGCCGTGCCAACCGGCAACGCGTTTGCCACCGTAATCTCCAGCATCCCCTCACTCACGGTCGTCGCGCCGCTGTAGGTGTTGGCGCCCGCGAGCGTCTGTTTGCCGCTCCCCTGCTTGACCAGCGTTGTGATGCCGCTGATGACCCCGGAGAACGTATAGTCATTCGCATCGCCGATTGCGAGCTTTGTGGCGTTTATAACGGCTTCCAGACTCGCTCCAAACCAGTGGAACGTGCCGGCTGTGAGGGGAACCATGGTGATGGTCGCCGTAGTGCCACTTGCCTTGAAACAATAGGAGTAATAGCCTACGTTCCCAGGGTCGGTATTGAGCAACTGCCAGGTGTCCGTGCCGTTGGCAAAGGTCGCGTTCTGCGGGCGGCCCGGCCACGCGCCGACCTTGGTGTAAATCACGGCGTTATAAATCTGCCCGAGGGTGAGGTTGTCAAAGCGCAGCACGGTAGTAACCCAAGGCGCTATGCCGGTGTAGACATCGGACATTAGTTGGTCGTAGCCGCTGCCGCTGTCGGCGGCATAGGGACTC
>CAZXVN010000253.1:0-4897 GCA_964643945.1 uncultured Lentisphaeraceae bacterium
CAGACCAGCGGATTTTTGATCTCGTGGGCCATCCCTGCGGCCAGTGTGCCGATGCTCGCCAGCCGGTCGCTGCGCCGGATTTGCTCCTCCAACTTGCGGATGGCAGAGGTGTCCTGCACCACCAGCAACACGCCCGACGCGACGCTGCCGTCTCCGCCGAACACGGCGGTGGCGAAACGGACGGACTGCTCGTCGGGCGACTGCGGCCGCAGCATCAGATCCCGGTCGCGCACGTCCCGGCCGGAAACGAGGCTGGCGCGCAACTCCTCCCAAATCGCGTCGGGCAGGATTTCGGTGGCCGGCCGGCCAATGACCGAATCGGTTCCTTCCAAGCGCAAAATGCGCTGGGCTTCGCGGTTGCAGACCGTGACGCGCCCCTCCTTGTCTGCGGCAACGACACCGGTCACAAGGTTGTCGAGCAAAACCTCGTTGTAAATTCGAGCATCCTGAAGACGCGTATAAAGCGTGGCGTTCTCAATCGCGATTCCCATTTGATCTCCGAGAAGCATCAGAGCATCCTCTTCGCGCCTGCCGAAAATCCGTCCGTTCTTGCGACGGCCGAGAAGCAAGAAACCGACCAGTCCGTTATTGGACTGCAAGGCGACAGCCGCCTCAGCGTCCAACTGGGCAAGAACACGATCGGCCTGCGCCTGTAACGGCGTTCCCCCCGCACGCCGCAGCACGTCACGAAGAAGGGGATAACGCTCAGCCTGCAATGCACGCAGCAACGGATCAGCCTCGCCGACCACTTCGGCGGCGGCGACCGCGCCCATGCGCGTGTGCAGCACAAAGCGCGGCCCGGCGTGCAGATAGACGCGCACATGGGAAAGCCCGAGCGACTCCTGCAGCAAGCAACCGAAATCATGGAATAACGTGTCAACGGTCGTGATGGATCGCGCCAACTCGCCGCCTTGGTTCAACAGGCGAGACAGCTCGTCATGCCCGTCGTCAAACAGACGGTCAGCCCCGCGCCGGAGAAAGGCGTTCGCCGGCGCGAGGGTCAGCGCGACCACAATGGCGGCGACAACATGGGCCGCAGTCTGCTGCAGGTCGTTTTCGTACAAAGGCAGGCTTTGTACAAAGCGGAACGCGAGGACATACAGTACGGCCAGAAAGCTAACCAGAAGCGCATAAGTGATCACGCGCCGCAAGAATTCGCCGACGCCCATGATGTGGCGGGTGGCGATCCCGTAAGCGATCACGCTGTGCCAGACCACGACCGTGATCGGCGCGAACCGTGCGCTTTGTGAGGAACCCGTGAGCAGAGGGATCACCAGAAGGAGCAGGACGCCGGGGACGAGCGCGAAAAACGAGCCGAGCGCCATGACCTGCAACTCCATGCGGCAGACTCCCTCCACCCGCGCCAGCGACCGTATAAAGCCCCACACCAGAGCCGTCACGGTGACGATCCAGTAACCGACAAAGATGATAAAGCCCGACCCGTAGAGCGGCTCAGCGATCGCGCCGGCCTTAGTTGAAAGACGCGCGCCGACGAGAAAGAAACGGGTCTGGGACAAAACCGCGGCGGTGATCGCCGCCGCCACCCACAGCCACGAGCGAAGCAACAGGCGGATGATCGTGTCCTCAGGCTGTGCCACCGCGCCACGCAGCAAATGGAAGAACAAAAGCATGAACACACTCGCGGCACAAGCCTGACGGATCCAGTACGCCAGCCATATCTCGCTCGCCGCTGTCGAACCGAAATATTGGCAGGCCAGCCAGAGAGCGATCATGAGCGAAAGGATGGCGAACACGCGGTTGGCCAACCGGCGCACATGGGTGAAGAACACGACCACGCCCAACAGCAGGTTGATTGCGATTACGAAAGGCAGCGCGATGATGAAAAGGTTCGTCATGACGGGGGTCTGCGGACGATGAGCGTGGTGTTGCCACCGCCCATGCCGTGTACGTTAAGGAGTGCGTATTCGAGCCGCGTCCGCCGTGTGTGCGGCACGTAATCGAGATCACACGCCGGGTCGGGCGTCGTATAATTGGCCGTCGGCGGGATCAGGTCATCGCGCATCGCGAGTGCACAGGCGATCAACTCCATGGGGCCGGTAGCCGCGAGCGGATTGCCCGTGACCCCTTTGATGGACGAGACCGGGATGCGGTAGGCGTGGCGACCGAACGTGTTGCGGATCATGGCCGTCTCCACGCGGTCAATGACCGGGTCGCTCGGTCCGTGCGCGCACACATAGTCGATCGCATCCCCACTCAATCGCGCGTTAGCCAAGGCCAGCGTCATGCAGACTCCCAAACCATCGGCTGCCGACGTGCCGAACGCATCGGAGTGCGACGCGCCGCCACATATTTCCAGCCAGATATGTGCGCCGCGGGCACGCGCGTGAGCCAGGCTTTCAAGCACCACAACACCCGCGCCTTCGCCCAACACACCGCCGTCACGGTCACGGTCAAAAGGGCGGCTGGCATGTTGCGGGTCTTCGTTACGACCCGAGAGCAACTTGCTTGCACTGAAGGCGGCACAGGTGGAAGAGGTGATGGGCGCATCGGCACCGCCTGCAATGGCAATGTCCGCCCGTCCCGTACGGATCGCGGCGGCCGCCGCCAGAACCGCGTCAGATCCGGCCTTGCACGCCGTCGCCACCGTCTGGAACGCCACCCGCGTACCCAGATGTTCGGCTAAGGTGGCGGAAACGGAATGCGGCTGGGTAGCCCAGACCACCCACGGCCGTACCCAGTCCGACTCCCCCTGCCAGACGCTATGCGCGGCCACCTCGACCACCTCGATGGCGCTGGTGCTGACACCCATGGTGACGCTCACGGGGTGAACGGATTTCGCGACGGTGCCGCCCAACGCCGCATCCGTCACCGCCATATCCAATGCGGCTAAGGCAAATTGCGTGTGCCGCGCCATGCGCTTCCATTTAACGCCCGCTGGCAGATGGATGCCCGGGTCAAAACCGGTCACCTCAGCGGCAATGCGGTTCGGGAGCTTGGAAGCGTCGAACAAGGTGATCAGCCCAACACCCGATCGCCCCTCGGTAATTGTTCGCCAAAAGCTTTCCACACCGATGCCGTTGGCGGCCAACACCCCGATTCCGGTGACGACGACACGGCGATCATCATTGTGATAAACCTGCTTCATTTTTCGCCTGATATTCTCGCACTAGGCCCTAGCGGATGTCCACATCAAAGTTCAAAAATGTACACGCGGGTGACTGTACGCGGGGCGTCTGCAAAACCGTACATTTTTGAACATGGTTATAGGGCAGGGCAAGGCAATACAGGAAAGAGTTTGCTTTAGCGGCACAAGAAATGCATTTAGTTTCACGAAGCCAGCCCAGAAGCCAAACTGCCTGCTATGTGGCACGGATGGTGCTAAAGTTAAGAGCGATTCAGAGTCGGTTCAAAATTGTCCGGTTGACACATAACAAGGAGAGCATTCAATGACGCGACTGAGCGCTTTACGTGGTTCTGCTCTGGTTACGGTAGGCCTTTTGGCGCAAGCCGTATGGGCGGATGGTTTTCGTAATCCTCCCGACACGGCGGCCGCGCTGGGTAAGTCAGGCAACAACATCGTTTGGGTTGACGACGCATCGGCGTTGTTTTACAACCCGGCCAATCTGGTTGACGTGCCGTCACGCCAGGTGCAATTTTCCACGCTGATCGGTTACAGCCACGCCGACTACCACGGCCAGTTGGGACAAACGGATACGGACAGACCGTGGAGTATGTTGCCCGCATTCGCCCTCGCCTGGCCCCTGCCGGAAACAGATCTTGCGATGGGATTCGGTATGCACGTCCCCTATGGTCGCCAGACACGGTGGGACACCAGTGGGGCGTTTCGTTATGCGGCACCTGTATTCAGCAAGATGATGGTGGCAGACTTTTCCCCCGCATTAGCCTGGCGCGTCTCGGATTCGATCTCGGTCGGTGCCGGACCTGACATTTACTACGGGCGCCTGCAATTCCGTCAGTTGCTTCCGATCCTCCCCGGGAGCCGCATAACCGCCGATGCGGACGGGTATGCCGTGGGCGGCAACGCGGGCGTCACGTGGCGCATGACGCCCAACCAGCGCCTCGTCCTGACCTACCGTTCGCCGTTTGACATGAAGTTTAAAGGCGATATGGAAACCCACGACATCCCCCCTCCTGCAGTCAATGCAAGCGACGTCGACACCACCTTCAAGTTTCCGACGATAGTCGCTCTTGGCTATGGCATACAGCTTACGGAAACGTTTCGTGTCGAAACGAAGGTTGAGTGGCTCCAATTCTCGCGCTACAAGACGATGGCCATTGACGCGGGTGACAACCGCACGTTGGTCAACGCGCTGGGCCTTGCCAACACGCCGCAAAACTGGAACGACACCTGGACGTTCGGCATGGGTGCTGACTGGCGCTTCGTGCCCGATTGGACGCTGCGTGCGGGCTACCTCTATCTTCCGAGCCCGATACCGGACTCGACGTTCGCACCCACCGCGCTGGATGTCGACCAGTCTGTAGTCAGTGTCGGTCTCGGCTACCAGAAGGGCAGCCACACCATTGACCTCGCCTATGCCCTTGGGATCTTCGATACACGCAGCGTCCACTCCAATCAAAACCCTCTTTACCAGCAGGGCACGTACGACTTCCAAGGCCATCTTTTCGCACTGACCTACACCTACGCCTTTTAACCCCCCGCGCTTTTTGCGCGGAAAACGAACACGCTCACGGCGGTTCCGAGGAGACTATATGACGCCCTGTGAACAAACTAAGCATGCGGATATCCGTCCAACCATCTTGGTGATCGACGACGAACTCGGCCCTCGAGAGAGCCTGCGCTTTCTTCTCAAGGACGACTACAGCGTAGTGTGTGCAGATACGGTCGAGCGCGGCTTGCAACTGCTGCATGAGCAAACGCCGGACACCGTGATCATGGATATCCGCATGCCCGGAC
>CAZXVN010000254.1:0-12013 GCA_964643945.1 uncultured Lentisphaeraceae bacterium
ACTCGGTTCCGCTGCTGCAGGCGCGCTGACCGAGAGTGAAACCTCGGTTTTTGACTTGCTCGTGAACATCCAGACCCAACTCGCCGAACTCGCACGCATTCTGCCTTCAGCCGCCGAATGGCGGGCCGACGTGCAGAGTGCCGCCATTCAAATCCAGGAAATCGGACGGGCCATCAACGACCAGCTGAGCCTGATCGACGCCGATCCCCGACGCCTCCAACAGCTTGAAGATCGCATGGCTCTCGTTCAGCGCCTGAAACGCAAATACGGTCACACCGTCAACGATGTTCTTGCCGCTCTTGAAAAAAACCAGGCGCGTCTGTACGACCTCGCCACGCGTGCCGAACGGGTTGTGACGTTGCGACAGGAAATTGCTTCCGCGGCGGATCGACTCGGCGAAATGGCTGCGCGACTTTCTAAAAGCAGGGCGCAGGCGGCTGGCAAACTCGCGCGCGCAATCACCACGGAATTGCACGATCTCGGTTTTCTCAAGGCCGGCTTCTCGATTGACCTTGCCGCATGCACACCGGGGCCGTACGGCGCCGACAGTGTCACGTTCGGCTTCGCACCGAACCCCGGCGAACCGATGCGCCCCCTCAAAGTTATTGCCTCCAGCGGAGAAGTCGCGCGTGTCATGTTGGCGGTCAAAGCCGTACTCGCTGCACATGACAGCATCCCTGTTCTGGTGTTCGACGAGATCGACGCCAACATCGGCGGCGAAGTGGGACGCGCAGTCGGCCAGAAGTTGCGGCGCGTGGCAGAGAGCCATCAGGTGATTTCGATCACCCATCTGCCGCAGGCCGCGGTCTATGGCCACCACCACTTCGTCGTTTCGAAAGAAGTGGTCAAGGGACGCACGAAGATGCGCATCGAAGAGTTGGACGCGTCGCAGCGCGTCGACGAAATCGCGCGCATGTTGGGAGGCAAGGGCTTAACCAGCGTCATCGAGAGCCACGCCCGCGAACTGCTTGCCTCCGCGCGTTAACCCACGGCTCTAACAGTATACAGGCATCGTTTTGCCGCGGATGGATTGGGAGAACATGGATACGGATGACCAAATTTCACGGCGCCGGACATTTGCGATCATTTCGCATCCGGATGCGGGTAAGACGACACTGACCGAAAAGTTCCTTTTGTACGGTGGGGCCGTTCAATTGGCGGGGTCGGTCACCTCGCGCAAGACCCAGAACGCCACAACCTCCGACTGGATGGAATTGGAGCGCCAGCGCGGGATCTCAGTCACTTCAACCGTCCTGCAGTTCGACTACCGGGGGTTTTGCATCAACCTGCTTGACACGCCAGGGCACCGCGACTTTTCAGAAGACACCTACCGTGTGCTGATGGCGGTGGACGCGGTCGTGATGGTGATCGACGCCGCCAAGGGTATTGAAAGCCAGACGCTTAAACTGTTTGAGATGTGCCGCCTGCGTGGCATCCCGATCTTCACCTTCTTTAACAAGTTCGACCGACCCGCACGTGATCCGCTGGTTCTGATCGACGAGTTGGAACAGACGTTGCAGCTGCATGTTTGCGCCATGAACTGGCCGCTGGGTGACGGGCTGGAGTTTCGCGGTGTGTATGATCGCCTGACACGTCAGGCGCACTTCTTTGAACGAACGCCAGGGGGGTCCTACCGTGCGCCGGTCTCCGTACATGACGTGACTGACCCGCTGGTGCGCACACGGCTTTCCGAACAGACTTACGCCGCCCTGATTGAAAGCCTGGCCATGCTCGATGCCGCAAGCGAACCGCTCGACCTCCAGTTGGTGCGGACCGGCGACATGACGCCGGTTTTTTTTGGCAGCGCGATCAACAACTTCGGGGTGCATTTGCTTTTAGACGCGTTCCTCGAATACGCTCCGCCACCCCATCCGCGGGTCTCAAGCAAGGGCCTGATCGCCCCCGCCTACCCGCTCTTTTCCGGATTTATTTTCAAAATCCAGTCAAACATGGATCCCCACCACCGCGACCAGATCGCCTTTTTGCGCGTCTGCTCAGGTAAATTCACCCGCGACATGAAGGTCTTCCATTCGCGAACCGGCAAGACCCTGCGGCTCGCCAGTTCGCACCGCGTATTTGCACGGGAACGCGAGACGGTGGACGAGGCGTTCCCCGGCGACGTGATCGGCCTTGTGGGACACAGCGGGTTTGGTATCGGCGACACCCTGACCGAAGACCCGGAGTTGACTTTCGAGCCGTTGCCGCATTTTGCGCCCGAGTGTTTTGCGCTCCTGCACAACCCAAGCACCGCCACGTACAAGCGGTTTCGTGCCGGCTTGGAGCATCTGTTGCAGGAAGGCGCGGTACAAGCGTTCACGCTCAAGGACGCGGTTCAGAACGTGCCGCTACTGGGGGCGGTCGGGACCTTACAGTTTGAGGTGTTGCAGTATCGGTTGGAAAACGAGTATGGGGCGACCTCACGGTTGGAGCCCATGCCGTGGCGGCTGGTCCGCTGGGTGTCGCCCGCCGATGTCGCGCACGAGGCGTTACAAGATGGAAAACTGCCAATGGGATGCCGCCTGGCAACGGATGTCACGGGGCGCACGGTCGTGCTTTTCAACACCGACTGGGAGTTCAAGTATTTCAGCGACCGGAATCCGGGCGTGCACCTCTTGAAGTTGCCCACCGATATCCGACGCGACAGCATCGTTGCGTCCGTGCACGCAATTTCGCAACAGCATGCCCCTCTTCCTGAAACTCTTTGACCGTGACGGTCAATGCGCCGGCTGCCTAGGCTTTTAGTCCGGTGAGATCCGGTTGCAGCGCACGGTTCTCGCGCAACAACTCGTCCAGCGTCACAAGCGTCCGCCGTGCAGCCGCCTCGCGTCCCAAAATCGCCGCGAAGTTGCTTTCCACCGCACGCGTCACCTGCCGATTGGAGGAGTCACCGGTTTCGATCGCCTGGCGGAACTCATCAATGTTGGTGCGCACGCTCGCCTCGGGATTGGGCACGCCACCGCTGAAATGCCGCGGCCCGCCGCGCACATAGGACTTGCCCGCGTAGGAAAGACAGGCTGCCGCCTGCGTCCCTTGTAAGGACGCCGTCAGTCGACCGGTCCGGATCCAGTCGTGATACGCCCCCAATATGCCCTGATGACACCAGACTGTGCCGTCATCAAACAGATACACCACCGTGCTTGAGTCACGGGCATCTCCATGAACCGAGGGGCGGAACGCCGCCGCCGCGCCCATCGCGGCCACAGGCACTTTGCCCAACGCCCAGATGACTGCGTCAATAATGTGGACATCGTAATGAACCAGATAGTCGCCGCCGAGCGCAACATCGTTACACCAGACCAGATCCTTGAGCCGATTCTCGATGGTCGCCTCCCTCGGCGGATCCTGATACCCGTTGCCCCCCGCCCATCCAGACGAAAACACGGTTTGAAGTTTGCCCAGCGCGCCTGCACGAATACGCTTCGCCACCTCCATGTTCACCGGGTCGCGCGGCAATTGGTAATCCGTCTGAAACACGCGTTTCGTCTCGGTCGCTCGAGCCGCAAGCCGCTTGATCGTTTGCGTGCCTGGAATGTCGATCGCCACCGGCTTCGCCATATAAATGTGCAAGCCAGCGTCCAGCGCGGCCGTCGCGTAGTGTGGAAAAAAATACGGCGGCACCTGTAATACCACCGCTTCCACCCCCGCATCCATGAGCCGCATATACCCGTCTAGTCCAGAAAAGCAGTGCGCTTCGGAAATGCCAAGCTGAGAACCTGTCCGCACGGCCCGCTCCACAAAATAATCAGCGACAGCTGTAAATATAAAGCCGCCATGCGTCTTGAAAAGGTTGCTGATCCATGTGCCCCGCCCACCGCAACCGATAAGCCCCAGCGTGATTTTCTTATCGTATACCCGCGGAGTCTCCGGCGTCGAAACAGGCGTGTCCTCCTGGGCGCGAGTCACCGGCGGCACCCACGGAAGAATCGCCATGCCCGCCTGAGCCAACCGAAGAAACTCACGCCGTTTGATCGAAGCCGCACGTTTCATTTTCCGCTCCTCACGCGGTGCGATGGTATCCGAGCCAGCGCGCCACAGCCGCATTTTTCGAACGCACATGCAGCTTTTTGTAGATGCGCAGCACGTAGGTGTGAACCGTAGCAAAAGCCACGTTCAGTTTGCCGGCAATCCCCTTGTACGAACACCCCTGAGCCAGCAGTTCCAGCACTTCTTTCTCGCGGGGTGCCAACTCGCCATTTTCGGCACTTTCCGCAACCGTGCTGCTCACTCTGGGTGCCGATGTCGCCTGCTTACGGAAAGCGTCGACCACCTTACGCGCCAGCGCGCTGGTCATCGGCGCGCCACCTTGATGGATGTCGCGGATCGCCGCTAGCAGATCGCGCGCCCGTGAGGGTTTAACCAGATACCCGTGCGCACCGGCCGCCAGCGCGCGAAAAAGATTATTGGTGTCCTGATAGACAGTCAGCATCACGATCTGGAGTTTCGGCAACTGTTCGGCGAGTTGACGCACACACTCGACGCCATCCATGCCCGGCAGGTTAATGTCCATCACGGCAACCTGGGGTTTCAGCAACGGTGCTTTTTCAAGCGCCTCTTCGCCAGAAGCGAACGCGCCGACGCAGGTGCATTCCGGATCGCTGTTAATGATCTCCATCAACCCCGACCGCAACCGACTGTCATCCTCTACAACGATCACGTGAATGGCCATAAACAACCACCCGCCCTTTTAGGACCCCCCCGTCCGTGCTCATTCGCGAATCAAACCATTGCCGCGAGACTCCCCAACCAATCGTCTTGGCTCTCCGGCTGCGCGTTGGGGACCACCAGAGAGACTGTCATGCGCGACGGGTCAAACACATCGGCGGCCAAGCGCTGCACATCGGCGGCCATGACCGCCTGAAGCCCCGCCAGAGTTTCCTCGGGACGCACCATCCGCCCGTAATTCAGAAACGACTCGCCGATGTACATCATCTGGTTGCCCGTGCCTTCCAGCCCCAGTCGGAAGGTGCCGATCAAATAGTCCTTGGCGCGCTTCAGTTCACGCGCACTGACCTTCGTGTCGAGTACGCGACGGATCTCCTGGGCCGTCAGTTTCAACGCCGCCATCGCACGCTGCGTGTCAAACCCGCCGCTGATCGCAAAGACGCCCGTCTCTTCAAACAGCTGGAAGCTGGATTGGATCGAGTAACACAGGCCGTGCCGTTCACGTACGCTTTGAAACAGCCGTGAACTCATGTTCTCGCCGAGAATCGCGTTCAGCACGCGCAATGCGAAGCGCCGGTCGTCGTGCCGTCCGAACACGCGGAATCCGACCACCGCCTGCACCTGAGCGATGTCTTTCTTCACCAGAACATAACGGTCCTGGCCCACTGCGCCGTCGACCGCTTTGAAATCTAAGCCGCGGCCCTTCCGCACGCCGCCGAGCGCGGTCTCCACACACGCCACGCAGGCCTCATGATCCAGCCGTCCGGAAAAGGCGAACACCGTCGTCGACGGCAAATACGCCTGAGCCTTGTAACGCAGGAGCGTGTCGCGGTTCATTTTCGCCAGCGTCTTTTCGTCTCCAGACAACGGCATGCCAAGTGCGTGACCTTTAAACAGGGCCTCCTGCAACTTTTCCTGCACCACATGCTGCGGCTGATCCTGATACATCTTGATCTCTTCCAAGATCACATCGCGCTCACGGTTCAGATCGTCCTCTTTGATCGCGGCGTTCAGGTACATGTCCGCCAACACATCGAACGCCTGCGGCAGATACTCATGCGGCAGCCGTGCGTAGTAGCAGGTGCTCTCCTCCTGCGTGAAGGCGTTGAGATATCCGCCCCGGCCTTCGATCGCCTGCGTGACTTGCAACGCCGAACGCGTGGAAGTTCCTTTAAAAAGCATGTGCTCAAGAAAGTAGCTCGCGCCTGTCAGCGACGGCTTCTCGTGACGCCCGCCCACACCCACCCAGATGCCGACCGCGACGCTTTCCGCATCCGCAACCGCCGCGGTTACGACCGTTGCGCCATTCTTCAACACTGTAAACTGAACGTTGTCTAACATAATAATCCTAGCTCGCCGCAGCCTTCATCGCGGCTAATGTCGTCTTGCCGTCATAGAGCGCCTTGCCCACGATCACGCCGTAAAGATTGGCACACCCAAAGGCCTTCAGCGCCGTCACATGCCCGGGCGCGCTCACGCCGCCCGAGGCGATGACGCGGCAGGAGACCGTCCCGCACATCTGCCGCAGGGCCAGATAATTAGGTCCACCTAACATACCGTCCGTCGCGGTATCGGTATAGATGAGGGTCCGCACGCCGGCCGACTCGACCTGCTTCGCCAGTTCCGTCGCGCGGGTCTGTGTGGTTTCGACCCACCCTTTGACCTGCACGAATCCGTCACGCGCATCAATGCCCACCGCGATCGCCTCGCCGAAGCGTCTGACCAGCGCCGCCAGCGCGTCGAGGCTCTCCAACGCGCGCGTGCCGATGATGGCGCGGGTCACCCCCGCCTGCAGCAACCGTTCGATATGCGCGTCGGTGCGCAGTCCGCCGCCCACCTCCACCGGAATTCCGATCTCCCGAATGATCCGGCCGATCAGCTCTGCATGCCGGGGCGCGCCTTGAAATGCGCCGTCCAGATCCACCACATGCAACTGTTCAGCGCCCTGCGCCAGCCACGACCGCGCCTGCGCCACCGGATCATCCGAATAGACGGTCATGTCCTCGGCCTTGCCCTGACGCAACCGAACACACTTGCCATCCTTCAAATCAATCGCAGGTAAAATGACCATCGACACCTCTACGGCAGTAAGGGCGCGGCATGCCGGGCCCTTCCTACACAATCATGCCCTTGCTCGAGGGGATGCCGCTCTCGCGCGGATCCAATTCCACGGCCATGCGAAGCGCACGGGCAAAACCTTTGAAAACCGCTTCGCACACATGGTGGGCCTCGTCGCCGTACGCCTGACGGATATGCAGGTTCATGCGGGTCTCGACCGACAGCGCGCGGAAAAACTCTTCCAGCAGCTTCACTTCGAAATCGCGCACCTGCATGTGCTTCATCGCGCTCGCAAAAACCAGAAACGGACGCCCGCCGAGATCCAGCGCCACTTCGCAGAGCGCCTCGTCCATCGGCATCAGGGAAAAGCCGTAACGCCGGATACCGCGCCGCTCCCCCAGCGCCTTGTTGATGCAGGAACCGAGCACCAGCCCCACGTCCTCCACCGTGTGGTGGTAATCGACGTTAACATCGCCGTCAGCCTTGACTTCCAGATCGACCAGCGCATGGCGCGCGAAGAGCTCCAGCATGTGGTTGAGAAAGCCGATGCCGGTCTCCACTTGGCATGTTCCTGTGCCATCGAGATTCAGTGTCACCGCGATATCCGTCTCGCGCGTTTTGCGCGCGAGTGTCGCTGTACGTGCCATATGCCACCTCCCTTTCACCCCGCGCCTCACATGGCCGCAGGCTCGTCAATTTTCTCGCCTTTCGCTATTTCCCGCAGACGGATGACCCAGATGCACACCTCATACAGCAGACACATCGGCACAGCCATGACGATCTGCGAAACCGGATCGGGCGGCGTCAAGACCATCGCGATGATAAAAATAATCACGATCGCATGGCGCCGTTTGTCACGCAACATCGAAGAGGGAACAACGCCAACCCATCCGAGTGCCAGCAGCAACAAAGGCAGCTGGAAGGCAAGGCCAAACGCCATAATCGTTTTGATCACGATATCGGCATGCTGGTCAAGTCTAATGATTTCGACCTTCACGCCCATCCAGGCGTTCAGTTGCTGCAACACCTGAAAGGCGATGTTCAGCGTCGCCGCATAAGCCATCCATACGCCGCCGCCGAACAGGACCGTCGAAACACACAGGCAGAAGACGATGACCGTCCGCTCGCTGTGTTTAAGGCCCGGGAAGATAAACCGGAGGCTAAAGAACAACAGAAACGGCAAACTGAGCGCGGTTCCGCCCCACAGCATGATATCGATAAGGACATCAAAACCGGCAGTCCAACTCAACCCCTGAATCATACTTTGCGACTGCTTCGCAGGCTCCATCAGCCAGCGTGTGATGGCAGGCGCAAAAGGGATAATCGCGATCTCGCAGAGACCCCAAGCGATCGCACAGCGGACGACACAGTTGCGCAGGTCGATCAGATGCTCGATAAAAGGACGGGCCGGATCATTGTATTCGTCCGCCTTGCCCGGTTTGATTTTTAACGAGAAGCGCCCGACCTTCATGCATCACCCTCCGAAGGTTTTTCCGGTGTAGGCGCGGTATGGGCCTCAGCCGGTCCAGAAACATCCGAAAGCGCATCTGCAGACCCGTTCTCAACCGGATCCTCATGGCCTGGATGCGCCGACAGATTCGGATACGCGTCATCGTAGGATGCGGCCGGCGAAGCGTCCGAGGAACCCGACGACGGCACGCCGTCCACATCTGTTGAGACTGGCGCGGAAAACGTGCTGGCGGTGACCGACGCAGAAGACTCCTGATCCATCGTCATCAGTTGGTCTTTAAATTCGTCAGCCGCACGACGGAACATCTCCATCATGCGGCCGATTTTGCGGGCGACATCAGGCATCCTTTTGGGGCCGACGACAATCAGAATGACCACAAACAGAACAATCCACTCGCCCGAACCCACTGACCCGGTCAGGAAAGCCACACTAGGAAAATAGGACATGCCCGCAAGCTCCCGACCCGCTCCGCTTATTTCTGGAACAGAGCGAACTCGCACCGGCGATTGAGACGCCACGCTTCCTCGCCCGAGCCAGCGACAGCGGGCTTTTCCTCGCCGTAGCTGCGGGTCTGGATGCGCTCGGCTGCGATGCCCACGTTGATCAAATGCGAGCGCACCGCCAACGCGCGGTTCTCACCGAGTGAGAGGTTGTACTCGTTGCTGCCACGCTCATCGCAATTTCCTTCGACGACCAAGACCTGCGCCATGTTCTGCTTCAGGTGCACGGCGACTTGCTCGATCTTTGAGATCTCAGACGGCGGCAGCACATAGCTGTCAAAGGCAAAATAGACCGGGGCGAACTTCACACCCGGCACGGCCTGCATCGTGTCTTCGAACCGGGCCCCGCTGACCAGATTGCCAGCCGCATCGGTCACCTTCGTGAGGTCGGTGTTCTCTAACAGGGTTGGATCGCTCAGGCCGTTCGCGAGCACAGAACGGTCCTTCTGCCAAGGCCAACGCCAGCCACCCGCCTTGGTGCGGCAGCCGGTATCCATAAAAACGAGCGCGCCCATCAGCGCGATATTGACGACAACAACGGAACGAATATGCATAAGTGAACTCCTCTGAATCTTTTAACGATCTGACCAATCTGGTGACATCCAGTTTCCAGCAAGGTTGATTAACCGTACAGCAGGATCCCCCAGAGTGTCAAGAATGTAGAGTGTCGATCTACTGGAACAAATCACATGGCGCCCGTCCGGCGCCCACGACGGATGCTCGTAATCCCCCGGTTGCGTCAGAAGTTCACACGAGCCCTCGCCCGCGCGGGGATCGATCGAGGCGATCTGATATCCCCCCCCCCGTTTGGTCGCATAAACGATCCGACCTTTACTGCTCCAATCCGGATTGACATTCTCGACACCCTTATACGTCAGCCTGCGCGACTGCCGAGTGGCCACATCCACGATGTAAAGCTGCGGCGCCTTGGCCGGGTCACTCACATACACGATGCTGCGTCCATCCGGAGCCCAGCACGGACTAGCCTCAGCCGCAGATTCCGTCTGGGTCAAACGCTGCAACTGGCCTGAAGACAAATTCAACATATACAAATCCGGATTGCCCTGGTACGACAGGATCAGGACAGCCCGCAAGCCGTCCGGCGAAATCGCCGCGCCGGTATTCAATCCTCTGAACGCCGCCAAACTCTTACGCTCAGTCGCACCTGCCACCATACGGTAGACAGCCGGATAGCCCTTCAGGAAACTGGTGTAGTAAATGTCGCGCCCGTTCGGCGCCCACCGCGGCCCGACCGCAGCCACATTGTCATGCGTGATCTGCATGACGCCCTGACCGTCCGCATCGCACAGGTACAGGTCCGCATTGTTTCGTCCGCGACGATTCACGAACACGATGCGCGTCTGCGCGATACCCGTCTCGCCTGCGATCAGCCGCACCATCTCGTCTGACAACTGATGCGCCTGCCGCCGCACCTCGGCCGGCCCCATCGACACCTTGGCCCAGTTGAACGTCTTGCCCGGCCAGGTGACCCGGCACACGCTCTGGATCCCCCCACCCGCTTCGCTGATCGTGCCGCTCACACTCACCGCCCCGCCCGCGCCGGGCGCAGCCACCTTAAACCAGCCCGAAAGCTCCAGATCCCGCGTGAGCGTCCGAAGAAAAAGCTGCCCGTTGGGTCCTGAAGCCTTCAACCCCGACAATGAAACCGTGTCTTTCTCAGCGCCCTTTTTAACAACCGATATAAGCGGCGGTTGCCCCACACTTTGAGTTTGGGCAAGAATTTCCCCACCCCCCATAAAAAGCAAAACAAAAAACACCAAATTTTTCTGCATAGGCGCTCCGAAATTGAAAGAGAGTATACGCCGATCTGCCGCCCTTTCGCAAGCTCAGACAATACGACGGCGCGATTTCTCAATTCCGTTTACCTGCTGTGTGTGCTATTCTTTACGTTGTTTAAACAACAGGAAGCTTGTTCCCATGACACTGCATGACGAGATTATATGTCTGAAAGAAAAGCATAACGCCGTCATTCTGGCGCACAACTATCAGCTCGGCGAGGTTCAGGATGTCGCCGACTTCACGGGCGATTCGCTCGAACTCGCTCGCAAGGCGTCGAACATCCAAGCTGACGTCGTCGTTTTTTGCGGCGTTCACTTTATGGCCGAGACCGCCGCCATCCTCAATCCCGGCAAGACCGTGCTGCTGCCCGCCGCCGATGCCGGCTGCCCCATGGCCGACATGATCACGGATGACCAACTCCGCGAGTTGAAGGCCCGACACCCCGGCGCCAAGGTGCTCTGCTACATTAACAGTACCGCCGAAATCAAGGCGGAGAGCGACTGCTGCGTGACCTCATCCAACGCGATTGCCGTCGCCCAAACGTTCGCGCCCAATCAGGAGATCATTTTCGTTCCGGACCGCCACCTCGGCTCCTTCACCGCCGAAAAACTGGGCCGCACCTTCATCCTCTGGCCCGGCTTTTGCCCCACCCACGCCCGCATGACCGAAACCCATATCCGCGACGCCCGTGCCGCCCACCCAGGAGCGGCTGTGCTGGTCCACCCCGAGTGCCCCAAACCGGTACGCGCCGCCGCCGATGCTGTGCTTTCTACTGGCGGCATGTGCCGCTATGTCCTCGGCCACAGCGCTCCCGCTTTCATTATCGGCACCGAGGTCGGCATCCTTCACCGCCTTCAGCATGAAAACCCCTCCAAAGTCTTTTACCCGTTGCTCGAACAGGCCGTCTGCCCCAACATGAAAAAAAACACCCTCGAAAAGGTGCTCTGGAGCCTGCGCGACTGGCAGACCGTCATCACGGTTCCGGAGCCAATCGCTTTTCGTGCCAGGCGCGCAATTGATGCGATGCTGGCAATTGATTAGCCCAAAACAGGCCAACAAAGGAAGCGTTTATGACAGCACAGCAAACTTCAACGCACACATGGAAATTCTTTCAGACGGGCGGACTGGATCAGGTCTTGCTCCGCAACGGCGCGGATATCGGGCATCTCGCCGAACTCGACCAGAAGCTCTGGACTGCTCTGAGCTGCCCCACCAAAGGTATCCGTTTTGATGCCAAAACGCTCGACCTGCTCGACACCGACAAGGATGGCCGCATCCGCGTACCCGAACTGCTCGCCGCCATCGCATGGACGGCGGCCCGTCTCATTTCGCTCGACACCCTGATGGACGGTTCCGGCACCTTGCGCCTTGCGTCGCTCAACGCCGCCACGCCTGAGGGCAAGGCCCTGCTCGCGAACGCCAGGCGCATCCTTGCCAACCTCGGCAAAGATTCCGCGGATTCCATTTCGCTGGCCAACGTCGCCGATACCGCGAAGATTTTCGCGAACACCCGCTTCAACGG
>CAZXVN010000255.1:0-2488 GCA_964643945.1 uncultured Lentisphaeraceae bacterium
AACATCAACACTGAGATGAATTACTGGCCTGCCGAGCCGGCCGCGCTCAGCGAGTGCGCCGAGCCGTTGTTCGCCGCGCTCAACGACCTCGCGGTCACGGGCGCGGAGATCGCGAAGGTCCACTACGGGGCGGGCGGCTGGGTCGTGCATCACAACTTCGACCTCTGGCGCGGGGCCGCGCCGATCAACGCGAGCAACCACGGCATCTGGCTCCCCGGCGGCGCGTGGATGGCGACGCACCTCTGGGAGCATTACCTGTTCACGCAAGACAAGGAGTTCCTCGCCACTCGCGGCTACCCTCTCATGAAGGGCGCCGCACAATTCTTCGTCGACACGCTTGTTGAGGACCCGTTGACCAGCAAGCTCATCAGCGGTCCGTCCAATTCGCCGGAGCAGGGGGGCCTCGTCATGGGTGCCACGATGGACCACGCCATTAGCCGATGCCTGTTCCGCGGCTGCATCGAAGCAGCCCGCATACTTGACACCGACAAGGAGTTTGCTGCCAGTCTTGCCGCAAAACTCGCGCGCATCGCGCCGAACCAGGTGGGCCGGTACGGCCAGCTCCAGGAATGGCTCGAAGACAAGGACAACCCGAGGAACACCCATCGGCACGTCTCGCATCTCTGGACGGTTTACCCTGGTGACGACATCACCTGGCACGACAAGAACTTCTTCGACGCCGCCAAACAATCTCTGGTGTACCGCGGCGACGCCGCCACCGGCTGGAGCATGGGCTGGAAAGTCAATCTCTGGGCGCGTTTCCGCGACGGCGACCACGCAATGATCATCTTGAAAAACCTGATCACCCCCATCGGGCTCAAGAAAGGCCACGGCGGCCTTTATCCCAACATGTTTGACGCTCACCCGCCATTCCAGATCGACGGCAACTTTGGCGCCTGTGCCGGCATCGCCGAGATGCTGCTCCAAAGCCACGTCCGTAATCCCGATGGCACGTTCCTCATCGATCTTTTGCCCGCGCTACCTTCCAGTTGGCCCACCGGCAGCGTCAAAGGCCTTCGCGCCCGCGGTGGCTACACGGTGGACATCGCATGGAAAAACGGCAAGGTTACCAACTACCGCATCGCTTCCACCGAGCCGCGCGAAGTGACAATCCGCATTAATGATGAAACGAAAACCGTGAAAGCGGAGAAACCCAGGTGAGCCTGGAAGAGGCATCCGCGTACTCCCGCATCTTGGTCTTTCAACGCGGCAAGACATACTCTGATAGCCCTCGCCACCCTGCGGCTGACGCTGCTGGCCGCGCTAAACGCTGTCGAGTAACCGCTCCAGCCGGCGTCCCATTCAGTCAACCGCATTCCGAAACGCATCAGAATACCACCCGTCTTCCGGAACGTGTTATAATGTTCCATCAAAGGTCGTCTCCGTGCAATCTGGGAAGGAAGCCGCAGCCCCGATTGGAAAAATCCGGTGGGAGGTGCCATCAAGGCATGGATCCTTGACACGGCGTCCGGTGTCATTTTACAATGAGAGGAACCAACCATGAAGAAGCTCATCGTCGTCAGTCTTATGCTGGCGAGTGTTTACGCCCGTGCCGGAGACCAATCCACTCTCCCGGTTGCCAGCGGGCCGTTCAAGCCGGAATGGGAGTCGCTAAAGCAGTACCAGTGTCCCGAGTGGTTCCGCGACGCGAAATTCGGCATTTGGGCGCATTGGGGGCCTCAGTGCGTGCCGGAGAAAGACGCGTGGTACGCGCGGAACATGTATCTCCACGACAATGTAGACAAAAGTGGCAAACCCACCGGCCAGCATGCCACGAACAAGTTTCATCTTGAGCATTACGGGCATCCGTCGATGTTCGGTTTCAAGGACATCATCCCGCTGTGGAAGGCAGAGAACTGGGATCCGGAACATTTGATGGCACTCTACAAGAAAGCCGGCGCGAAATATTTCGTCAGCATGGGCGTGCATCACGACAACTTCGCATTGTACGACTCCAAGCTGTGTCGGTGGAATACAGTGGAGATGGGGCCGAAATGCGATGTGGTCGGTCGGTGGCAACAGGCGGCGGCGAAAGAAGGGTTGCGATTCGGCATCACGGAGCACCTCGCCGCGAGTTGGTGGTTCTACAGTTCGTCCAAGGGCGCCGACAAGACCGGGCCCCTGGCCGGTGTGCCCTACGATGGCAACGATCCGAAATACGCCGACCTGTATTGGAGTGGCAACGAGAAGCCGAGCTTCCGGTATTACGGCGAAGATGTGCCCGCCACGCACAAGGTCAACTGGGGCAAACGCATCGAGGAGATCATTGATCGTTACCATCCCGACCTGCTTTATTCCGACAGCCCGCTGCCTTATCCCGCGGAAGCCGGCCGGCAGATGTTGGCGCATTACTACAACGACAACATCCAGCAGCACGGCGGCAAGCTTGAAGCCGTTTATAACTGCAAGCAGGTGGCGGAAGGCCGTTGGGTGCGCGACTTGGAACGCGGGGTCAAGATCGGAAGAGCACACGTCTGAACTCCAGTCA
>CAZXVN010000256.1:0-6729 GCA_964643945.1 uncultured Lentisphaeraceae bacterium
CATCTCTCTGCCGCCTTCCTCGATCTCCGCCAGACCACGCCCGGGCTGAAAGGCCCCGACCTGAACCAATTCCTCAACGGCCTGATCGACCAGAGCGGACGCCAGCCCGCCTTCGCCATCAACGACTACCAGACCCGCGACGCCGGCGGGTTCAGCGGGTTTTTCGACAACGACCCCTTCAGCCCGCGCCCCATCCGTTTCCGGCTCACTCCCAAGAAGATCACCCTCAGCAACAAGAAATACCGCGAATATTCCCTCTCGCTTGACTACACGCCGACCAAGGAAGGCGAGTTCACGTTCGGCCCCCTTTCCTTCAAAGGCCCCGTCATCGTCGGCGTCTCCGCTGACCGTCAGGCCGTGACCCGAGACATCTACACCATCGGTCCGGCGGTTACGGTGCGCGTCGTGCCGCCGCCGGACGAGGGCCGCCCCGAGTGGTTTACCGGTTCGGTCGGCAAGTCCATGAAAGCCACCGCCGCCTTCGACGCCACGGTCTGCAAGGTCGGCGACCCGCTCACCTTGACGCTTGAGCTCACCGGCCCGATCAGCATCTCGAACCTGCGCACACCGCTTCTCAACCTACAGCCCGAACTCGCCAAAGATTTCCGTATCTACGATGACAACGTTTCCGCTGACACGCTCCCGAACGGCAAGCGTTTTAAATACCGTGTACGCCCCACACGCGAGGGCACATTGGAGTTCCAGCCGATCAAGCTGGCCTACTACGACACAGTGGCCCGCGCCTACACCACCGTCACCACCGCACCGGTGCCCATTCAGGCACGCCCCACCACGCAAATCGCGACCGCCGCTGACAACGGAACGGAAAACCAGACCGACATCCTCAGCAGCCGGACGCGCCCAGTGCCTGCTGGCATCACGCTCTCCGCTCAAGGCGCGTGTTCCGGCTCACTCCTGCCGCCGCACCGCATCACCCGCCTCTTGCTGCTTGCGGGTCCGATGCTCTGTTTATCAGCGGCCTTCGTCACGCCCCTCATGGCCTTCATCCAAGCCCTGCGCACACGCCGTCGCCGTTCCGGCGCGTTGCACCGCGCACAGGGCGTGTTGCGCCATGCCGACACGCCGGAACTCGCCGCTTACGCGATCCGCTCCTATTTGGCCGACCGGCTCGATGTGACAGGCAACGCGCTAACTCCCCTTGAAACCGCCGCGCTCTTGTGTCAAAGAAACGTCCCCGCCGAATCCGCCGCCGTCTGCCGCGACCTGCTCGCCCAACTCGACGAGGCCATGTACCGGCCCGACGCCTCTGCCCCGCTCTCGGAAATCATCCGGCCCCTCAAAGCCCTCCTGCCCCTGATCGACGCCGCACTCGCCGCGCCGCCCGCAAAACCGGAGGACGCGCCATGATGCTCTCCTCGCTCCGTTGTGCCCGTTCGGTCTGCAGGCAGGCGCGGGGGCCTGCCCCCACGGTCTACGGCTTACTGTTAACCGTTTGCTGTTTATGTTCCAGCCCTCTTTTCGCCGATGACGCCTCCTGCGCCTTTCTCTGGGAACAGGCCAATACGCAGGCCGCCTCCGCCTCGACACCCCAAGATTTCCTCAAGGCCGCGAAGACCTATAACCGCCTCGTGGCCGATGGCGTCCGTAACGGACCTCTCTTTCTCAACCTCGGCAACACGCTGGTGATGGCCGGTGACGGCGCGAACGCGGCGGCGGCCTTTGCGCGTGCCGAGCGTCATTTGGGCGCGACGCCGGAAACACGCCAAGGGCTCGCCGCCGCGCTCGCCCTCCAGTCTGGACACACGCACGCCGACCTGCCTTGGTCGCGCACCGCCTTCTTCTGGCACTACGCGTTTCCCTGCCCGGTCCGTGCGCTCACCGCACTGGGCGGATGGACCCTTTTCTGGTTCGGCGTGCTCTGCCGCATCCTGCTCAAACGCGGCAAAGGCCATGCCTTTTTGCGAAGCCTTTCCGAGACCTGCCTGCTCACCGGCGGCCTCTTCGCTCTGATCTTCGCCGCCTCTACGCTCACGACCCTCGCACACGAGCGTCACGATGCCGCCACATGGGAGGCCCGTGTCTTGAACTCCTCCATCCCTTCCGAAGCGGAGGATGGGCCATGAGAATCAGAATTCTGTTGCCGATTGCCTGTTGCCTGCTCCCTCTCTTTGTGCAAGCCGGCGAGATCTTTTCGAGCCGCCTTTATACGATCCCCAACAAAATCTACGTCAACCAAGCCTTCGAACTCCACTTTGAACTCGAAGTCACCTTCGGCAACGAAGTGGAAAACATACGCATCAGCGGCATCCCCAACAGCCCCGATCTTCTGACGCTGGGGCAACTTCAGACCGTCTCGCAAAACCGGATCATGCGTGACAAGCAGGCGATCAACGTCTTGCACTTCACCGCTTCGGCTCGTTGTCACCAGCCGATTGAGCAGACCTTTCAGCCCACTCTGCTCTGCGTGCTCTCGGAACGCCGGTCCGTCGGCTTCTTTTCACAGGTTCAGTCTGTTCAAAAACAGCACAAGTTCGACCCCTTTACGCTCCGCGTGCTCCCCCTGCCAGAAGCGGGACGACCCGCGCACTTCAGCGGTGCGATCGGTTCATTCCGTCTAAGCGGAGGCCTCTCGCAAACCAGCGTGCACCCCGGCGACCTCATCACCCTGAGCCTCGAGCTGTCTGGACAGGGCTGGATGACTGACGTGTCCTTGCCCGCGCCCGCGCCCTCGCCGCTCTTCAAGACCTACCCCTCCAAAGAGCGCTTGCGGGAACCGCTCCGCATCCAGACCGAACAGGTGTTCATCCCGACCGCCACCAACGCCACCGAGATCGCAGCGATGCGTTTCTGCTTCTTCAATCCCTCAACTGAGCGTTACGAGGAGAGCGTCGCTGGCCCGTTCCGGCTCACCTTTACCACAGAGGCCACAGCGCCTAAGACCGATGATGTCCGCGTCATCGACACAGCCGCGCCCGTAACGTCCGAAGCGTTGCCGCCGGCCGTCACGCTTGAGCGCATGAATCTGACGCTGCGCCAAGCCGCCCCGTTGCTGATCGGATGCGCCGGAGCGCTGGCCGCCTTTTTTGTCTTTTTCCTGTTCTATGGACGCCGCACGCGGCTCGCCTGCGTGATCGGCGCGACGCTGCTGGCCGCTGGCATCGGCACCGGCTACGCGTTAGGCGGCAAGACGGTTGCCACGACATGCACGCTCACCCATCACACCGAGGTGCTCTTCGCACCCTCGCATGCGGCTGCCACGCTCTTCGCGCTCAACCCCGGCACCGCGGTCATCCCGCTCGAGAACGCCGGAACCTGGGTGCGCATCGACGCTTCCGGCCGCCGCGGCTGGATTCCCTCTGCGCTACTACTCAAGTAGACGGGAGTCGACCCCCTCTGCCTTCTTCCTCGCCTCCTCGACCCACGCCGTATAGCCGTTCCGGAAGAGCCATTCGGCAGCCGCGACATGTCCGTGCAACGCGGCCTGCTTACAGAGTTCCACAGCCCTGACATGGCTCAGGTTCACACCCTTGCCATACTCGTGTAGCATCGCCAGATTGTAAGCCGCATCCGCGCTCCCCTGCTTCGCGGCTTTGATAAACCACTCGGCCGCGCGTACAGGGTCCTGCGGAACCCCCTCGCCACGCAGACAGAGCATGCCCGCATTGTTCTGCGCGGCAGGAAACCCCATCATCGCTGCACGCCGATAATTCGCCTCGGCCTGAACATAATCCTTCGCAACCCCTTGTCCCCGGTAATAGAAGGTGCCCAGCGCGTTGATCGCCCGCGGATTGTCCTGCTCCGCAGACTTCAGATACCAGCGGTACGCCTGTCCGTCATCCTGAGGGCCGCCGCGTCCCTGCTCACACATCTGGCCAAGGAAGAACTGCGCCATCGCGTGTTTCTGTTCCGCCGCTTGGGTGAACCAGATCACCGCCTGGCTGTCGTCTTGCTTGAGTCCCAGCCCGTCGCGGTAAAAGATGCCGATATTCATCTGCGCCTCGACGTGCTCCTGCCCCGCCGCACGCCTATACCAGACCGCCGCTTCGCGATAATCCTGCGGTACGCCAAAGCCCCGCGCGCAGACGAACCCGTAATTGAACTGCCCATTGGCGTTTCCGGTCGCCGCCGCCTTACGATACCAGATGGCCGCCTGCCCCAAATTCTTCGCGACTCCCCGTCCCTCCTGATACAGCCACCCCAAATTGTTCATCGCATGGGAGTGTCCCTTTTCAGCCGCCCGTTTGAACAACTGAAACGCCATCTCATCGTCCTTCGGCACGCCCAGCCCGCCCGCATAGAGCGTGCCGAGATTGTATTCGCCGTTCATGTCGGCCTGCAAGGCTGCCTGCCGGAAATACTCGCTCGCCTGATCGTCGTCCTTGACTACGCCCCGGCCCTCATAATACATGAGGCCCAAGGTGTTCTGCGCCAGTGCTTGCCCCTGCTTCGCCGCTCGTTCAAACCATCGGCGTGCGTCCGCAGGCGCCTTCAGGTTCAGCTGACAGTCCATCCCGACCAAGTACTGCGCCAGCGCGTTCCCCTCCTCCGCGTGCCGCATCATGAGCGGACGCCCCTCTGCCAGATATTTCACACGCGTCTTCGCGGGCAACGCGCACAATGGCTCCTGCTCCGCATACACGGCCAGCAGAAAACAAAAAAAGACCTGGCCCGCATCGGCCAGAGCCTTCACTTTCGCGACCGCCGCCTTAAACTCGTCCGCGCTGCCTGCCGTACGCGCATTGACGAACACCTCGACCGCCACCTTCACATCCGCGACCGCCGCCACGATCTCCTCGCCCGCCCCCGCCCTTTGCGCGATGCCCATGCACAGCGCGAACGCCACGCTTCTCAGCCACACTCTCTTGCTCATCATCATGTCACTTGAACCGCGCCAGAGAGACATGCCGACCTTCGCGGCGCGGATCGGAAAGCATCGCGTCCGAAACCGGCGTGCTGCTCGCCAGCACCCTTGAATGTTTCTCGCGCCACCCCTTGCGCCGACCATAAACCGTCATCTGATAGCCCTTGGTCAACACCAGCGGCGCATCCAAAACCAACGCGACGCCATACAGAAACCGCAGCCAGAGGTTGGCCGCACCGTTTACATGCGAGGCGCACCGCTGAACCGCCCACTGCCGCACCAGTTGCACCCAGAACCGGCAGGTGTAGCGGAAACCCAACACGTCAAACCCGTCCTTCAGCAACTGAAAAATCGCAGCCTCGTTGTAGCTGCCGGCCGCCCCCGACTCCAGGCGGTGCTGATTCAGCGCGGACGCCAGACTGACCCGCTTGCGGAACGCCACCGTGAGGATAAAGTGCCCGCCCGTTTTCAACACGCGGTGGCACTCCTTAACCATGGCCCCCGCCTCCGCGCCCGCCGGCAGCACGCCGTGCGCCATCACCACCGCGTCAAACTGCTTGTCCTCGAACGGCAATTCTCCGCCCTCGCCCGAACACAGCACCGTGTCGCTCCCGAGCACCGCCGCCACCAACGCCCGGCGCTGCGGCGTCGGCTCCACGCTCATCCAATACCCGCCCGTATGCCGCAGGATCTGGCTCACCCCCGCATTCGTGAACCCGATGTCCAACCCCACCTTGACACTCCGCGCCTGAGCATGCAGGAAATACATCACCGAACTGATCTCGCGCCGCACGGGCAAAGAGTAAACGTTCGTGCCCAACAGTTTGTCCGTTTTGTCTCGCATAGTAAGTTTCAAAGTTGTTTCATCTTACCATGAGTATGACGTAACCGTCAATACATCCAGCCCCTCAAAAACCGCTGTTTCCCGATTGCGAAACCCTCCCTGCTTTTGACACTTCGTTGTGCCTGGCACAGCAGGGATCACCACGCTCCCGCGTGACCTGCGTCACCACCGCTACAAAAAAAGGGCAGGGCACTTGCGTACCCCACCCTTCTTCTTTGTTCAAAGCCGTCTCCGCCTACTTGGCGGCGTCTTTCTTCTCACAGGCAGCAGGAGCCGGCTTGCCGCATGCGCACTTGTCGCATTTGCAATCGGCCTTTTTGGCAGCCGCCGTACACCCGCATGCTTCGCACTTGCAGGCAGCCTTCTTCGCGCATCCCGCAGCGCCGCAATCCGCAGCCGCCATTGAAACCATCATCGTCATAGCGATGACTACCACGCTCATCCATGTCTTCATTGTACTGTTCCTTTCGCCAGCGCTTCAGAGGTCCTAACCATCTAAAGCACCTTTGTTGAGTTATACATTACTCTTCTGACGGGGCGTCGTCAAGTTACTCCGCACGTTTTTGGTTGCTTCCGCGAGGGGGGGTAGGCTACGCTAACTGCATAGACATGAGGTGGTGCCGATCTGAGCGGTTCAGACAATAGGTTGGAAGGAGCGGACAATGAAAGCGCTGGTCAAGAAGAAGGCGGAAGCCGGGTTGTGGCTCGAAGAAGTGCCTGTTCCCGATATCGGGAATAACGACGTGTTGATCCGGCTGCTGAAGACCAGCATTTGCGGGACGGATGTGCATATCTGGAATTGGGATGCGTGGGCGCAAAAAACGATCCCGCTCGGGTTGATTGCCGGGCACGAGTTCGTCGGCCTCGTGGAATGCGTGGGCAGCAATGTGCATGACTATAAGGCGGGCGATCTTGTCAGCGGGGATGGCCATCTGGTGTGCGGCCGCTGCCGGAACTGTCTGGCTGGCCGTCGGCATCTCTGCCCCAACACGTCCGGGGTCGGCGTCAACCGCCACGGGGCCTTTGCTGAATATATCGCGATTCCCGTGGCCAACGTCTGGCC
>CAZXVN010000257.1:0-9186 GCA_964643945.1 uncultured Lentisphaeraceae bacterium
GGGACAAGAGGCCCGCGCCGGTTGCGCGGACAGCCTTGCGGGCTGTCCATGCTGCGCATGGCCGCCCCCGGCGGCTTGCGCAACCGCCGGGCATTCTACTTTTTTCATCGCCGCCGTCAAGGCGGCGTTCCCTTTTCAACCTACTGCTAACGTCTAACTCACCCTTGAGGAGACCCGCCGCAGGTCTCCGAATAGTGGTGCTGTTGATGGTTCGACCTCCATTTTCTCAACATGTGTCCGATTGTCAATCCAATGCACCATGGCATGCCAAGCATAAACGATGCAGTAACTGCATTTTGACTTGGTCCACCAAACATGTTGTTCACAATGGCCGCAACGATGACAAGGGTGCACAATGTCAAAATGATATGGCGAAGCTTGCATATCCGGAACCATCCGATCAAAATACCGACCAATACGAGTGATGCAGGAGCCGTTATGAATGCCCAAAGACGCAAGTCACGCCCAGCGCAGTAGGGAGTGGTCGCAAAGCCTGACAACACCACTGCGGCAAGAAAACTGCCGACTCCGATGGATCCGCCTTTAATCCATCCTTTTGGTTTTCTGGTGCTTTTCTCTTTCATAAATATCTATCGGTCGAACGTCAGCGACCACCGAACCCGTGAGCCGAAGGCGAAGGAGGGTTCGGTGTGTCGCCTTGTTCGCCTCTGCTTCTATTAGTCCTTTTTCCATTTCCAAAAGTCTTTGCAACAAGAGTCAGAAGAGGAATCATTATGATAGACCAACTGAGAGAAATCAAAAGGCAGCCCAAAACGAACATCCAAAAAATGGCGGCTGCAAACAGCGTTTCTGCCCAGTCTCTTGTGATGAGGAACCAAATAGTCGCGAATGCTATAGACGCCGTACACGTGCCAAACAAGAAGTATGGCCACTTCGGCCATTCTGATTCGTCAGTGTTATGGATCGGCATTACCATTTCTGTTTTCTCGGCGAACATAATATGGTTGGCCAGTTGCAATTCTCGGGACATGCGCCGTTTTGCGACCTCCAAACTTAAAACGTAATAACTTTGACAAAACCATCAACATCGGTCAAGTTTGGATGTATGTTTTTCAATATCAGATTGTTGGCATCGTCATAAGCCGTGTACTACTGGACTCATGTCCAATCTCCCCCTCGATCGTGCTCCGCGCGGCCGTCCAAGAGAGTGCCGCGTCAGTCATCCTGGCCCACACGCACCCGTCGTCAGATCCAACCCCCTCCAAAGAAGACATCGACATCACCCGCCGCCTGATCGAAGCCGCGAAGATCCTCGGCATCCGCATCGTCGACCACATCATCATCGGCCGCCCCAGCGCCGACACCCCCGGCCACGTCAGCCTGCGCGAGGAAAACCTCGTCGCCTTCGAATAGTCATCTTCACTTCTCAGCGCCTCAGCGCCTCTGCGTTAAATCCCATCTTCAATTCTCACATGCCGCGGCGGCAGAACGGGCAGCAGGGACGGCTTGCGCGACAGACCGGAGAAACACCGGCCAGCGCACCGAGAACCCGAGAGCATAAACAGTGATCACCGCCGCGGCACCCGTTAAGTTGCCCCCTTACAATAGCGAGGTACAGTCAGGTAAAGCCGAATTGGATTTCCCAGCGCGTACACACGCGTCCGATTTGTCACGCCGCCGGCAGGCACCATCTAACAGCGGAGCGGGTACGGGTTCAAGCGGACTTAGATTTTTGAGGCGTACCCGCCGTCCGCCGCAGGCGGCAAAAAGCTCGTCCGCGTGACCCGTACCCCGTAGCGAACTTCACCGCCGCGGCGCTTCACAAAAGGACAACACCATGAACCAAATCACAATCACGCTTGAACCGGAAGTCCTGTCAGACAAATCGGTTGCCCTCAACCTAGTGTTGACACAGGACACCAGCCGCATCGTCATCCCCGTCACCGGCCACGACCATGCAACACTCGCGGCAGACACAATCCAAGAAGGCATCGAGCATTTCACGCTGCCGACGTGCTCAACACCCTGAAAGAAGAACACTTGTGAAACAAACCGCCGGAACCCCGCGCAACAAGACATTGCTCCGCTACCTCCGGGCGGCGGTCAAGTACAAAACCCGCTTCCTCATTCAGCGGTCGACATACAAACATACAAACTGCCTTGACCGCCCGGCGTTGACGCCGGGAGCCGAAAGCCGTATTATGTGTCCGTTTTCGGTCGGGAAGAAAAATTGACCCGACGTGCAGGAGCGGGTGAGCCTGCATGGAAACACGGAGAGCCGGATGAGCACGATTAAGCTGGATTTCATCACGGCGCCCGAGGGCGAAGAAGCCCTCTGCCAGCCTGACCAACAGCGCCGCGTGGCCGAAGCGATCCTCGCAGGCCTTCGCGACTGGCTCGACCCGCTTGTCCCGTGACACTCCTTTCCCGAATTCCCATCACTCCACCTTTCCATCACTCCATTGCACAACGAGGTCACACACCATGAAAAGAACCATGCTTATCCTCGCGCTCGCCGTTTGTGCCCGCGCCGTATTCGCCGCTTCCGACTACCCCTTTCAGCCCGTGCCGATCAAGCAGGTCGCCCTTCTCGACGGCTTCTGGCTGCCGCGCTTCGAAACCAACCGGCTCGTCACCGTCTGGACTGACTTCACGAAAAGCGAGGAAACCGGGCGTATCTCGAACTTTGCCCGCGCCGGCAAGTTGGAGTCCGGCCCCTTCAAGGGCATCCCCTTTGACGACTCCGACGTTTATAAAATCGTCGAGGGCGCGTGCTACACGCTCGCCACGCATCCGGACCCCAAGCTCAACACCTACCTCGACGCCCTGATCGCCAAAATGGCCGCCGCCCAGGAGCCTGACGGCTACCTTTACACCGCCCGCACGCTGGGTTTCACCAACGGCATGACCGGGCCCGCGCGCTGGAGCAACATGGGCAGCAGCCACGAGCTTTACAACATCGGGCACCTCTACGAAGCCGCCGCCGCCCATTATCAGGTCACCGGCAAACGCGCCTTGCTCGACGTGGCCCGCAAGAGCGCCGACCTCATCGACAAGACCTTCGGCCCCCGCGCAGACCAGCTCAAGAGCACGTCCGGCCACGAAGAGATCGAGATCGGCCTCTGCAAACTTTACCGCGCCACCGGCGAGAAGCGCTACCTCGACCTCGCCAAGTTCTTCATCGACATGCGCGGCCGCAAGGACCTGCGCAAGATCTTCGGCATGTATAACCAGGATCACCTGCCGGTGATCGAGCAGACCGAAGCCGTCGGCCACGCGGTCCGCGCGGGCTACCTCTATGCGGGCATGGCCGATGTCGCGGCCCTGACGGGCGACCCATCCTACATCGCCGCCATCGGAACGCTCTGGGAAAACGTGGTCTCGAAAAAGCTTCACCTCAACGGCGGCATCGGCGCGCGCCACGGCGGCGAGGCCTTCGGCGACAATTACGAGCTGCCGAACGAAAGCGCCTATCTTGAAACCTGCGCCGCCATCGCCAACGCCCTCTGGAACCAGCGCATGTTCCTGCTCCACGGCGACGCGAAGTACATCGACGTGCTGGAGCGCGTCATCTACAACGGCTTCCTCTCCGGCATCGCGATCTCAGGCGACGAGTTCTTCTATCCCAACCCGCTCGCCAGCCGCGGCGGCTACAAGCGCTCCAAGTGGTTCGGCTGCTCCTGCTGCCCGGTCAACGTCGTGCGCTTCATCCCGCAACTCACGTCCTTCGCCTACGCGCAGCGCGACTCTGCGGTTTATGTCAACCTCTTCATCGCCAGCTCGGCCAAGCTCAAGACCGCCGCAGGCGAAGTGACAGTCATGCAAAAGACCGCCTACCCGTGGAACGGCGACGTGCGAATCGAGGTCACCCCCGCCAAGGACGGCACCGCCTTCCCCCTCAAGATCCGCGTGCCCGGCTGGGCCATCGGCAAGCCCGTGCCTTCCGATCTTTACACGCAGGCCAATCCGGGCTCGCTGAAAGATGTCTCCGTTACCCTCAACGGCCAGCCCGTCGCGCTCACCCTCGACCGCGGCTACGTCACCCTCGACCGCGCCTGGCGGGTGGGCGACGCCGTGGCCATCGCCTTCGCCATGCCGGTGCGCCGCATTCAGGCCAACCCGGCGGTGAAGGACGACATTGGCCGCCTCGCCGTGGAGCGCGGCCCGCTGGTCTACTGCGCCGAATCCGCCGACAACGCGGGCCACGCGCTCAACCTCGCGATCCCCGCCGACGCGGCGTTCGCCGAAAACTCGGTCTCGATCCTCGGACACGCCATGGTCGCGCTCAAAGCCCCGGCCCAGTCCGTCTCCGCTGACCTGCGCGGCACGCGCTCGGTTCAGCCGGCCACCGCCACGCTCATTCCCTACTTCGCCTGGTGCCACCGCGGCGCCGGAGAGATGCAGGTCTGGTTCCCTGCCTCGGCTGACAGCGCCGCGCCTCTCTCGATCGTCACCGTGACCGCCTCGCGCAATAACGAGGGTGACGCGCTGGCCGCGGTCAATGATGGCGTGCTGCCGAAAAGCTCGGGCGATCACGCTGTGAAACGCATGACCTGGTGGCCGAACAAAGGCACAGCCGAGTGGCTCCAGTACGGGTTCGCCGCGCCGGATACGTTCAAAGGCTGTGCGGTCTACTGGTTCGACGACACGGGCCGCGGCGCCTGCCGCCTGCCCGCCTCGTGGAAGGTCCAGTACCAAACCGAGGGCGGCGAGTGGATGGACGCGCCGGTCACAGGCGCGTACCCGGTCGCTAAAGACACCCTCTGCGAAATCGCCTTCACCGCGCCGCTGACCACGCGCGCCCTGCGCCTCAGCGTGCAGCTCCAGCCCGATGTCTCCGGCGGCGTCCTCGAGTGGAAGCTCCAGCCCGCCGAGTAGTTCGTTCGCGTTGACGGGAATCCTGTGCCGTTCAAGCCATATTTGAATGCGCGATGTTTGTTTAGCCTGCTTGGCGCATATGACAGGTCGGCAGGTGCTGTTCCAGCAATATGCGTGACGGTCAATATCAGGTTGGACTTGAGACATGACTGAAGAAATCACAAATCAGGAAGCGCTCTCCGTGATCGTGGGCAAGCGATTGTCGATTTGGCGACGCGCCGCAAACATGCTGGTGGGCCACTGCGGACAGGACGTATAAGCCGCGTTTCGCCGGAGGGGGCGGGGTATGCCGCCGGCGGATAAAGGCAATTATGTCAACTAAAGGGACGGGGTAAAGGGCTTGGGGCCGATTACGGCAGGGCTTTTTTGCCGCCCGGCGTTGACGACGATTGCGGCACGCGGATACGCTCGCCCTCATTGAGTGCCCTAACGCCGCGCTTGTACGCGCGGCTCTGTCAACGGCCTTCCCCAGCCACCGGTAGCTCACGCTCGGGTTGATGGCGGCTCATTTGACCCTGAGTTTGTCCAGTACGCGCTTGCCGTAATCCGCCGCCTGCAGCAGACATGACAACCCGATCAGGTTCGCCAGCCTTGTTCACACGGCAGAAGTCACAAGTTCAGTCTTGTAGCGCCCACCAGTTTTCAGGCCGTTCTTGTTGGAAAAAACCCAACAAAAGCGGCCTTTTTCATTTCAGCGCCTTGGTCGGCGATTTCGCTGTTACGGTGTGGAATCAGACGAAACGGCACGGCGCAAAGCCAAAACGCGACGAAGAGCCCAAACGCGTTTCAAGATTACTGAAGGACAGGGTTTGCCGCAGCACCTCTGTTATCGGGTGCGGGTTATCTCAGCGCTTCTCTGTATTTTTCTGCGATGGTTCTTCCGCCGCGCCCTGCTCCCCGTGCGTTGCTGCGGAGGCGGCTGATGCCGATACCGGCCCTTGCGTGAAGGTGCCGGACGACGACACAACCACTTTGTTGTCACGGAACGCGGCGGCGCGGACTGTCGTTGTTTTTTGCAGGGTCAGCGGCCCGGCGGCGCACGGAAGCTGTTGTGGGTTCTGTGCCGTCCAGCGTGTAGTGTATTTCGAAGGTTTGCGAGGCCAAGGCGCCACGCAGAGCCACGCGCTCAAGCGCGACGGTCACCGTGGACGTGCCCTGGAAACAGGAACGGCCGAGGATGCCCAGGGCCGCCACCTCCACCGCCCCGTCCTCGCCATCCAACCCTGCGTAGAAGGCGCGGGCCAGCCCCGCGAACGCCTTGCGCCACGGCTCGCGCTGCGGCGTGAGGTCCACCGGGTCGCCGTTCTCACTGCCCAGATAGCGCGCCGGGCCGAGCAGCGCCAGTCCGATGCGGCTGTCGGCATCTGGCACAAGTGTGCCGCGATTGTCCGTTACCACCATTGTTACCAGAGCCAGATCGCCGCACGCGGCCTTGAGCGCGGCGTTGTCCGTGGTGACCTGAAGCTTTGACGGCGCTCCGGCAGTGTGCTGCACGGTCTCGGCCACGGCCTTCCCGCCGCGGTACGCCACCGCCTTCAGTTCGCCGGGCCGGTACGGCACCTGCCAGACGCACTCGAACAGGTCCGTGCGCGGCCTGTGCCCCAGCGATGTGCCTTCCTGGAACAGCTCGACCTCCTCCGCGTTGGCGTAGGCCACCACAGGAATGGTTTTTCCTTCGAGCCCCGGATGCGTCCAATGCGGCAACAGATGCGCCATCGGCGCCTCTGTCCAGATGCTCTGGTAAAAGTAGTAGTGATCTTTCGGAAAACCCGCGAGGTCGATCACGCCGAAGTTGAACGCGCGGGTTATCCCGATGGAAATCCAGCAGCACAGAATCCTTCTCCACGATGCCGCCGTTGAAGCCCGCCACGTCCACGCCCTCGATCACCGCGCCGCCCGTGGTCGGGCGTGAGAGGTCGAGCGTGTGAATCAGTTCCGTGATCTGATGTTCGTCCGTTTTGCCGGTCTCGTTACCGACGCTCCAGAAGATCACGCACGGATGGTTGCGGTCACGGCGAACCCAATCCGTCACATCCTTCTTCCACTCCGCCTTAAAAAAGCGGGCGCCATAGTCGTAATCGGCCTTCTCATGCCAGCCGTCGAAAATCTCGTCCATCACCAGAACCCCCAGCCGGTCGCACAGGTCATAGAAATAGGGAAGCTGAGGATTGTGGGAGACGCGGATCGCATTGCAGCCCATAGCCTTGAGCTGTTGCATCCTGCGCTCCATCAGCGCCTCGGGCATGGCCGCGCCCACGGGACTGCAACCCTGGTGCTCGCAGACCCCCTTGAGCTTCACGCTACGGCCGTTGAGATAAAACCCCGTCTCCGCGTCGAACTTCAGCGTGCGCACGCCGAAGGGCGTCGCCACCTCGTCCACCACCACACCTGCACGGAGCAACTGCGTCTTAAGCGTGTAGAGCACGGGCGTCTCCACCGACCACAGCGCCGGCTGTTTCAAGTCAAGGTCATGCGTGATGCTGCTCGCTCCGCCCGCTGGCACGGCGGTTTTCACAGTGCCAGCCGCCAGCGTCTCATTGCTCGCGCCGAGGATCTCCATGTGTACTTCAACAGCGGCTGCAGCCTGCGAAGCGTTCTTCAATTCCACGGCAGCGCGGACCGTCGCAGCGGCGGGGGTCACCACCGGGGTTTGCACGAATACGCATGAAGCCGGCACATGCACCGGATCAGTAGCGGTCAGACGGACATGCCCGTAGATGCCGCAGCCGTGATACCAGCGGGCGCTGGGCTCAAGCGCATTGTCTACGCGCACGGACAGGACATTGCGTCCCGGCTTGAGCTGCGCCGTGAGGTCGCAGGTGAAGCCGAGATAGCCGTAGGGCCGTCCGCCGACGTGTTCGCCATTGAGCCAGACCTCGCTGTTCATGTAGACGCCGTCAAACGCCACGCTGACCGACCGGCCCTGCCAGGACTCGGGTATCTGTATCTCGCGCCGGTACCAGCCGATGCCAGAGGGCAGGTAGCCGCAGAGGACGCCCGCCGTATTTGTCTCGCTATAATCGCCCTCGATGCTCCAGTCGTGCGGCACGCCGGCGTTCCGCGCCATGATCAGCCCCGTCATGCAGGCCATGCCGCACGGGTTGACGATGCCGCCGATGGCATAGGTTTCCGCCCCGTGATGCCAAGCCCCGTGCGACCACGAGCCGCAGGGCGCCTGCCCCTTGACAATCTCGCCGCACACCCGCTCCAGTTCCGGCAGCACGGACCGGTCGCCGGTGACCATATAATATTCCGCCAGATAGATCGCCGTGTAACCGCAATCCAAGGATCCCATCCCCTCCATTTTGCTGGGGTTCCGCACGTAGATGTAGGCGAGCCGGCGAGCCGCCTCCAGATATTTCGGATCAGGATGCGCCAGCAGGATCAGGCCCGAACATGACGGGAACGGACGCATTTCCGAGGGTATGTTCTCCCGCGCCAGATTTCGCACGATATAATCGCAGAACTGCCTGTGAATCACTTTCGACTTTTCGCCGCCCTCGAGCGGCCAGTCCGCCGGCGTGGGCCCGTACACGGAGAGCGCTACGGCAACCTGAATGAACGCGCCGTCACGGTAGACATCCATCTTCAGCTTGCCGTCCCGCGCCTGCACATCGCCCACCGCATACCCGAACCCGATCCGGGGATCATCGCCCAGTTCATGGCCGTCTGCTGAAAGGATCACGTCGTCGACCTTCAGGATGCCGTCAGCAGGACTCCCCGGCGCGATTTCGCGCACGATGATCTCGCGCCCCGCGATCGAGCCGACCGCGCCGCTCGGGCCGATGAACACCCGCTTCCAGATCTGCTCGGAACTCCCGTCGAGTTTGAAATAGGGCCCGAAGCCGGTGAGCGATAATAGTCCGGCCTCTGCCGCCGACCCGCAGTGTGGAAAAAGCGCCGACAGGAAGAACGCGCCGGAAGCAATATGCAGGAAGCTCATGTGCCTGATTCTCATATTGATTCCTCTATCTTTTTATTTGTTATTGTCTGTGATACCCGGCCAAATGTCGGTGCGGAACGGCACCGCCGGCAGGCCGGCTTTGTTGTACAAATCGCAGAGCGGATTGCCGTCCCATGCGTAACGCACCGCCACCGGATGCGCGACCTTGTCTGAGGAAACGACGATCCCGTCCCCGTCGATTTTCGCGTCGGCCCAGACGAATTTTTTGTCCGCGCCTGCCACGGCGAACCCGGTGAGCTTATCGCCCTTCGCGACGAGCCCGCCGCCCACATGGTCAAAGGACAAACGGATGCTGTTGTCCTCGGCCTTCATGCCTCGATACCACGGACCGGAAAATTCGATCTTCTTGCCGTATGTTTGCGCCAGCGCGCAGAGCGCCAGGC
>CAZXVN010000258.1:0-32036 GCA_964643945.1 uncultured Lentisphaeraceae bacterium
CGGTGCGGATTTCGTCGTACTGGTCAAACCAGCGCATCCGGCGGTAGGCCTCGACCGTCAGCGCCAACGGACGGTCGAGGAACCAAGGCTCGGTCAAGGAGACCTCCACCGTCTGACGCCTTGAGCCGGCTTCGAGCCCCAACCGCGCCCGCTGCCCGCCGCCCGTGAAGTTCGGCCAGTTCAGGATGTCGAAGTTGCTCTGGGTGAGTTCAACGAAGCCCACGAGGCTGTCCACGGTGGAGAAACCCGCGCCGACCATGAAGTTGCCGGTGCGCTGCTCTTCCACATCGTACACCAGGTCACGCGTGCCCGGTTGGTTGGCCTGCTCCGTGTAGTGGCGCACGTTGGCAAAGTAGCCGAGGTTCTTGAGACGGTTCTCGCTTGTCTCAATGCGCACCTCGTTCATGATCTCGCCGGGGCTGACCAGGACTTCGCGGCGGATGACCTTGTCTTTGGTCTTGTTGTTGCCGCGGATCACAATGTTGCGGATATAGACCAGTTCGCCCTCGCGCACGTCGAACGTGACGGCCATGCGCCCCGGCTTGCCCGGAACCGTCTCTTTAATGGGCTTGACCAGCGTGTCCACATAACCGCGCGAGCCGTAATAGTCGCGGATGTCTTTCGCCGCGGCATCAATCTTTTGGAGTCCGGCCACCTCATCCACGGGCAACCGCTTAGCCGCAGACGCCTTCACCTCTTGTTCCGGGAAGAGCTTGACCCCGCGGATCGCCGTGGACTCGACGCTGTATAGGTCGCCCTCGGTGACCGCAAAAACCACGTCCACCTTCTCGTTGCCGACCTTCTCCATGATCGGTGTGGCGACCACGGCATCGAGATAGCCGGCGTTCTGATACACCTCTTCGGCTTGCCGTCGGGCGTCTTCTAAATCCTGAGCCGAGACGGGCGTGTCGGTAAACCAGCCGCGCGGGTCATACCACGGGCGTTGCCCGAAGGACGAACGCAACTCCTTGCCCGGGATCGAAGGGTTGCCGGTGAAACGGTAGGTGTGGACCTTCGCGCGCTCGCCTTCGGTGACCGTGAAGATGACGTTCGCGGAGCCCGCGCTGCCTTCGATCGGCTGGATCTCCGCGCCGATCTTGACGTTCGGGAAAAATTTCTTCACATACTCGTCGCGGATCTTGCTGGCCTTCGACGACAAGATCGGCTCATCAATAAAATCGCCGCTCTTGAGCTCCGAGAGCTTGCGGATCTTGCTCTCGCTCAGGTAATCGGCGCCTTTGATGGCCAGCGGCTCCTGAAAACGGTAGCGGCGTTTCACCACAAAAACCACTCGGTGGCCGTCGTCGAGCTTCTCGATTTCCGCGCCCGCATAGCCGAAGCGTCCGGTATCGAGCAACGCGCGCACATCCTTCGCGAGCGCTTCTTGTGAAAGTTCCGAACCGGCCGTCACACTGCAGAACGACAGCACGTCTGTGGCATCGGTGCCAAACTGGTCAAGCACGCGGACCTTGATGTCCTTCACCGTATTGTCCGCCCCCATGACCCACCCGGACGCACAACACATTGCGACCACGACTAACGCACGTATCGATCTACGCATGATGCCACTCCTCGTTTGTTGTACACATGAACCCAAACAACCGGCCTTTGCCACGGCATGCCGCACATGGCACGCCCGGCGTCTGACTAAGACACACCCTTCAAAAAGGTCTTATGATTAAACCCTATCCCGTGTCGAAACACAAGCCTGTAAGCGGACAGATTCCGAAAGTTTAGCGCTGATAGACACTGGGATCAAGCGGAGGGATGTCGAAGTTGGGCTTCCAGTTCGCCGAGGCGCTGTAGAAACGCATCGCCGTGTGGAAGACCAGGTCGGCGATCACGGACTCGCTGTGCCCGTCGGTGCGCATGAAAGCGACCACCTTGACGAGGGAGAGCGGATCGGAGACGCCCCAGTCCGCCGAGCCGTTCACGATCACCCGCTGATGGCCGTACTGCCTGACCATGGCCGAGACCCGCTCCGGGTTGAGCTTGGAGTAGGGATAGACCGTCATGCCCGCATAGCACCCCGAGTCCAGCGTCTGTCTGATGGTCTCTTCCGTGTTGTGGTCCACGTCGATGCGGTCGACCGTCAACCCCTCGGCCTTGATGATGTCGAGGATCCGCAGCGTGCCCCGCAGCTTGTCGACGTGCGGCAGGTGCAGGACCACCGGCAGGTGGCGCTCCTCCGCGAGCCGCAGCTGCCGGATCATCGCATATTCCTCGTTGGGCGTGTTGAGATTGAGGCCCACCTCGCCGAGCGCCACGCAGCGCGGATGCTCGAGGTACGGGAGCATCCCGTCGATCACCTCGTCCGCCAGCACGCGGTCGTCCGCCTCTTTGGGGTTCATCGCGATGGCGCAGTAGTGGTCGATGCCGAACCGCGCCGCCCGCACGGTCTCGAACTCCAGGATCAGCCTGAAATAGTCGAAGAACGACCCCGCATAACGGCGGTTGGTGCCGAGCCAGAACGAGGGTTCCACGCACGCCCGGATTCCGGCCTGATACAGGGCCTGATATTCGTCCGTTGTGCGCGACAGCATGTGGATGTGCGGTTCAATGATCGTCATATTCGCCTTTCAAACGGGCATCGTGCGATGTTTTCCATTTAAACGTTCCCAGTTAACCACGGGTTCACGTTCGCGTCAACCGTTTCCCGCTTTGTCGAAATCCTGTTCTTCCTGTTCGGGTGCCGGCTGTGCCGGGCTAGAAACCGTGGTTGAAGGTGTACGGGCGACGAGATCGCGCACAACCTCGCCCGCGAGGATCAGCCCCGCCACCGAGGGCACGAACGAGACGCTGCCGGGAATGCGGTGGCGGACGGTACAGGTGCGCGGGCTGCCTTTCGGGCAGACACAGTGTTTGCGACAACTGAGGGCTTCGGTCTCGACGGGTGCGGTCGGCGGCTCCTTGGAATAGACCACTTTGAGCGCGGTGAGCCCGCGCTGTTTCAGTTCCTTGCGCATCACCTTGCAGAGCGGGCAGACCGAGGTGTCGGTGATGTCGGCCACCTCGAAACGTGTCGCGTCAAGTTTGTTGCCTGCGCCCATGCAACTGATGATCGGGATGCCAGCCTGTGCGGCGCGCACAGCCAACTCGACCTTGGCGCTGACGGTGTCGACCGCGTCCACGATGTAGTCGCACCGGGAGAGGTCGAACGTGTCGGCGTTCTCAGGCAGGTAGAAGGTGTTGTGCGTTTCGACCTCGGCCTTGGGGTTGATGTCGAGCACGCGGTTGGCCATGACCGTGACTTTGGGCTGGCCGAGCGTACTGTGCAGAGCGATGAGCTGACGGTTGAGGTTGGTGACGCAGATGAGGTCGTCATCGACCAGCAGGAAGTGCCCGATGCCGGCGCGTGCCAGAGCCTCGACAGTGAACGAACCGACGCCGCCGAGGCCGAAGACCGCCACGCGGCTTTGGCGCAACGTGTCGAGCGCGGGCTTTCCAAGAAGAAGTTCTGTGCGGGAAAACTGATCCATAGTCGTTGCGGAAGTATAACAGAAGCCGCTTCTGTGCGGAATGCAAATCCCACGTTTGTGCGCTTGAGAGAGGCCAGGGGGTTTGATATATTTTTCCGCTATGAAATTTTCCTGGTTCATTTTTTTTCTGACGGCGGTCGTCAGTACGGCGGGCATGTATGTGGCAGCGCCCCTCGCCCGGCCGTATATCACGGCGGTTTTCGGTAAAAGAGAAGTCGCGCAACCGCCGCCCGCGCCACAGGAGCGCGAGCCCCCCGCCATGCTCGTGGAGAAGCCGGACGTCCAGCCTTCTCCGGTAACGGAAGCCCCGGTGCCGAGCCGCCCCGACATACCTGCCGCAGTCGCTGAAGAAGCCGATAGCGCACCGGCGTTGAATGGCATTTATCTGGCGTTGCGCGATGAGAAGCCGGGGTGGGGAATCACGTCCCAGCGGACCACCTACTATGGTCTGGATGGCGCGCGGCTGGGGCAAGTTCCGGGCGGCGTGCTGCTGGACTACAGGGATACGCGCGTCTCTTCCATCGGCAACATGGTGGAGTGCGTGCTGCTCGAGAGTGGCACACCCTCTGCCCCCTGTCTGGTCAACAGCAAGGATGTCTATCTCTTTACCGAGTCCTACACGAAGCTCTCAGCCAGGCAACGCGCGGACTTGCAGGCCTATTACGTGTTCAACGGCAAGATCGGCGTGCGCAAGACCGAGCTGCTCCAGATGGCGGCAGCGAAGAACCCGTTTTTCGAGACCTATAATCAGGCGTATAAGGCCTATATGGCGCATATCGAAACGGCCAAAACGCTGGCCGCGAAGCGCGATCGCGCCACCGGGTTTGAAAAAAGCCGCCTGGAGGATCAGTTGCGCGAGATGAAGGTTTCCGAGACGGCCCTCCGCATGGAGTACGACAAGACACACGCGAAGTTCCGCTTGTGGAAGGAGCAGCACGCGAGCGAACTCGCCAAACTCGAGAATGATCCCGATGTGCTGAAGTGGACCAAGGAAATGCAGGTTCTGCGCTCCAGCGTGCCCGGCTTGACCTTCTGAACCTAAAAAAGGTCTATTTCACCGGCGCGAGGCGTTCAACGCCACGCATGTAAGGCCGGATCGCTTCGGGCAGGAGCACCGAACCGTCGGCCTGCTGGAACTGCTCCAGAATGGCGATCAGCAGGCGTGGCAGCGCCACGCCCGAGCCGTTGAGCGTGTGCACCAGACGCGTCTTGCCGGCCGCGTCGCGGTAGCGGCAGTTCAGGCGGCGGGCCTGAAAATCCTCGAAGTTTGAACAGGAGGAAACCTCCAGCCAGCCCTGCTGGCCCGGCGCCCACAGCTCGATGTCGTAGCACTTGGCCGCGGCGAAGCTGATGTCGCCGGAACAGAGCTCCAAGATGCGGTAGTGCAGGCCGAGTCCCTTGAGCACATCTTCGGCGTTGGCAACCAGCGTCTCCAGCTCGGCGCAGGAAGTCTCCGGCTCAACGAACTTCACCATCTCCACTTTGTCGAACTGGTGGACGCGCAGGATGCCGCGCGTCTCTTTGCCGGCCGAGCCCGCCTCGCGGCGGAAGCAGGGCGTGTAGGCGGTCAGGTAAACCGGCAGCGGACGGTCGATGATCTCGTCGCGGAAATAGTTGGTTACCGGCACCTCGGCCGTGGGGATCAGCCAGAAATCGTCGATCTCGCAGTGGTACATGTCCTCGGCCATTTTCGGGAGCTGGCCCGTGCCGCGCATGGAGGCGGTGTTGACCACGAAGGGCGGCAGCATCTCGGTGTAGCCGTGCCGCTCGGTGTGCAGGTCGAGCATGTACTGGATCAGCGCGCGCTGGAGCTTCGCGCCATTTCCCAACAGCAGCGGGAAGCCGGAGCCCGTGATCTTCGTGGAGCGCGGCAAATCGAAAAGCCCCAGCTTCTCGCCCAGCGCGATGTGGTCGAGCGGCTTGAAAGCAAAAGCGGGCGCCACGCCCTCCACCTTCGCCACGCGGTTGGCCGAGGCGTCCGCACCGGTCGGGATGGTCGCGCACGGCACGTTCGGGATCGTCAGCATGGCCTTTTCCAACGTCTCCTCAACGTCTCGGATCTGGTTGTCGAGCTCCGTGATCTGGTCGCCGATGGCGCGCACGTCGGCCTGCACGGCCGTCGTGTCCTGGCCGGCCTTCTTGAGCGCGCCGATCTCCTTCGAGCGCGTATTGCGCAGCGTTTTCAGCTCGTCGGTTTTGGTTACGAGCGAGCGGCGCTGCAGGTCCAGGTCGCGCGCCCTCTCGGCCAGCGCGACCTCCGCCCCGCGGCGGCGCAGCCCTTCGGCAACCTCGTCGAAATGCTCACGGATACGCTTGATGTCTAACATAAAAGACCTCGCAGGTTAGGTAAAAGGCCTTTATATTAGCCCATTCATCCCCTTGGCGCAAGCCCGGGACAGGCCCCGCAGCGGTTCCAAATCAAAAGGGGAGGGATGCTGGGAGGCGCGATGAGGGCGGGCGGAGCGGCATAAAGGGCAAAGCGTGGCCACCCAGCCGGGCTCTGGCAGGCGGCGATTTGTCGTTGGAGGCAGGCGGGTTCGTTCGGGAGGACCTGCTGCGCGACCTCTCAGGCTGAAGAGAAGCGCAGTTGCCCGAAGGACGGCGCGTCGTCAGAGATGGGGATGCACAGCAGGGATGTCCGCAGCAGCTCGACCAGCTTCACATCGGTGACTTTGCGGCACGCCTGTGTCAGGCGGTGCAGCACGCCCTTGGCAAGCAGTTGCCAAAGGATGAAGGCCACCTGCATCATCAGGTGGTAGTTCTGCGACGCCTGTTCGTTGGCGCAGAAGGTGTGTTCCAGCCCGAACCCGCCGTTTTTCTCGACATTGAAAACGCCCTCGACGCTGTTGCGGGCGCGTCCGCCGTTGTTGGCTATAACGTATACCCGCCCGTGGCTCAGGCGCAGGTTGGTCACCCAGACCCACAGGGTTGCCGCCTTCGGGCTGATTTCCCCGCTGAACAGGACGTTAAACACATGCGCGCCGAAGGGGACGTCCTCGGTCCAGCGCAGGGTCTGGTCGACCGGCCCGTCCTCCCCCTCGCGTTGGCCGCGGGAGCAGTTGGAGGGGCTCATCATCATCGTCTGTAAAGCCTCGCCGTATGCCAGCGGCTGCCGTCCCTCTCTCAAGGTGGCGATGAACTTCCAGCCGTACGCGGCACAGGTGTCGAAGACCGGTCTGACCGGATACAGGCCGTCCAGCAGCAGGCAGATGGGCAGGCGGGGGAAGGCGGCCCGCAGTCGCCCGGCGAGCCGTCTGAAGGCGTTGAGTTCGCAGTCCTCTTTCTCGCGCACCGGATCGCGCATGTCCATGAACTCGGACATCAGCGGGAACGACAGCCCGAAGGGGCCGACCAGGGACGCGGCCAGGACATAGCGGTGGCGCGCCTCGCCCGCCTCCGTGTCGCGCCCGCGGTCCCGCAGTGTTCCGTCGACGGCGATCAGCCACCAACGGCCGAACAGCCGGCCGCCGTCGAGCAGGCGCATCTGCATGAGCCGGCGCGTCATGAGGAGGGGGATCTCGGCGACGGCGCACACGGCGACCCGCGACGCGTGGTGCACGGCGTTTCCCGAACAGGTGACGGTCCGGCGGGCGCCCAGGCGCGCCTCATCCCAGACTCGCCCGCACAGCTGCGCGACGTTCGCCGGCATCTGGCCGGTGTTCCGGTCGCCGTCGAAGGCGTTGCGGGATCCGCCGCGAAGCAGGAAGGTCAGGAGCATCTGCCACCAGAGGTGGCGCGCGTCATAGGTGCACCTGTCCAGACGGCGGGTATCCGGCAGCTTGCCGAACCAGGCGTTCAGGAGCGGGAAGCAGTGGCGGACGAGCTGGCGCAGGTGCCGCCCGAACGCTTCGCACTGAGGAGCCGGGCCCGGCTTTCGGCCCGGCGGACGGCGGTGTGGCGGCGGATGATGGCCAGGTTCTGCGTCGTGACTTTGCGGACCAGTTGCTTGAGCCGCTTGAATTCTTTTGCCCACAGTTGGACCTCCGGAACCAGTTCGGCGGGCACGTACACCGTGCGGGTCTTGCCCGCCTGCTTGAAGGTCAACTGCCACGCGAGCGGTTTGCGCCCCGGACGCTGGACTTTGCAGAGGGTTCCCTCGATGAACAGGCCGAGGGATCCGAGTTCACGCCGGTACGCCTCCCTCAAGCGGTGGTGCCGACTTTCGCTGGTGATGGTTGTTTTCATGCGGCTAAGTTACTATACTTAGCCTTATTGGGCAATAAAAAAAGCGATCCGAAGAAATATTTTTTACGTGAAAACTGTGGATCGCCACCTCGCCCGCTCCTAATCGCGCTATCCAGCAACTTCGCAACTCGACGAAATCTTGATTTGGAACCGCTGCAGGCCCCGCCTTTCGCCTTGTTCAGGTCCCTCTCGCCAGACTTTGGCCGTCGTCGCGGTCACTGGCGCGGCGGGGGCCGGTGTCGCCTTTGCGGCAGGCGAGGGGGGTGACGCCGGTGTGGCGCTTGAACAGGCTGGCAAAGTGCTGCGAGGTGCAGAAGCCGAGGCGCAGCGCGATCTCGGTCACGGGCGTGTCGGTCTCTTGCAGCAGCGCGCGGGCGGCCGTCATGCGGCAGGCGAGCAGGAACTGGCGTGGCGGCAGGCCTGCCAGGGAGCGAAAGCGCGTGATGAAGTGGGTGGGCGCCAGTCCCGCCTGACGTGCGAGGCCCTCGACGGTGTACGCATTCTCGGGATGCGCCTGGATGTCGCGCATGAGTGTCGCCAGCCGTTCTTCGCCGAGCGGCACGGTATGGGAGTCAGCGGCCGACAGAACCTCCATCAGCAGTTCCAGCAGGGTGGTCCGCAGCCGCAACGTCCGCAAAGGGGTGGTGGGTTCGTCATGCAGCAGGTGGAGCGACTGGAACAGGCGCTTGATGCGCTCCGTCCCGCGGAAGTGGCGGTGAGGAATATGAAGCAACGCCTGTCGTAACGCCGCAGCCTCGCGCGGCGGCTGTTGCAGAAAGGCTGCTTCTTTCGCGTCCAGGCGCAAGATCAGCCAGTACAGAATCAGACCCTTGGGGTGCTCGCTCACGGTGTGGTGTTCGCCCGGCAGGTTCACGAAGACCTCGCCGGGCGCCAGGCGGTAGGCGCGTCCGTTGAACCCGAAGGTCAGGGTGTTGCGCACGCAATAGTGGAGCTCGACACAGCCCGCATGCCAGTGCTCCGGCACGTCCGGGCGCGGGTTGCGGTAGTGGCAGTAGCCGAGCATGGGAACGGACGGGAGGCCGACCTCCGCGAGGTTCAGCACGCGGCGCTCCGAGGTGTTCATATAGTCGAAACGCAGATTGGAGATGGGCGCATGCATGTACGTAATATTACGATATTAGAATTATGAACGCAAGAGGATCACGCAATGAGGTAACCTACAAGCACACGAACAGGGAACGGGGAGGGGAGAGGAGGCGGAGATGTCAGAGGCAGGTGTGCAGACGAAGGTGGCGCTGAAAAGGGATTTCAAGCCGCCGATCACGTTGTTGCAAGCGTTGAAGCGTGCTGCGCGTCCAGACGGCAATACGTTGGTGATTGCCTGGGAGCGCGAGAACGGCTATGTGTCACGTTACGACTTGCCGCTGCCGCCGCGTGCGGAGGATGTGCCTGAGGTGGTGCAACTCGCCGAACGCATTGTCAAGTTCCTGCTCTGGGCGGCAGGGGGCTGGCGGCTGATGCTGTGCGGCCCCCGCAAGTTGTGCCTGGCGATCAAGCGGCAGTACACGAAAAACGGCCCGCGGGCGTTCGATGTCGAGTTCATGGCCGGCGTCTATGGCAAGCCGCTGGTGGTGGAGCTGCGTCCGCTGGCCGAGATGCCGCAGGCCTACGAGCGTGCGGTGCTGATGGACAACCGCACCAACGGCTGCCGCCTGGGCTTTGATCTGGGCGCGAGCGATTTCAAGGTTAGCGCGGTCAAGCGCGGCAAGGTGCTGTTCAGCGAGGAGTTTCCGTGGGACCCGCGCAACCAGCCGGATCCCGAGTATCACTATGCGAAGCTCAACGCAGGGTTAAAAAAGGCGGCGGCGCGGCTACCGCGGGTGGACGCGATCGGCGGCAGCACGGCGGGCGTGGTCGTCGACAACCGGATCCAGGTGGCGTCGCTCTTCCGGGCGGTGCCGCCGGAGCGCTATCCCGAGGCGCAGAACATGTTCAACCGGCTGCGTCAGGAGTGGAACGTGCCGGTCGAGGTGGCGAATGACGGTGACGTGACCGCGCTGGCCGGCCTCATGTCGTTGGGCAAAAAGGGCATTCTGGGCGTGGCCATGGGATCGAGCGAAGCGGCAGGTTTTGTTGACCGCCGGGGGTGCCTCACGGGACGGCTCTCCGAACTGGCTTTCGCGCCGGTCGACTTGCACCCCTCCGCTCCTGCTGACGAATGGTCGGGCGATATCGGCGTGGGCGCCATGTACTTCTCGCAGCAGGCGGTGAACCATCTGGCACTGAAGAAGGGCATCCGCTTCCCCGCCAAGATGCCCCTACCCGAACGGCTGAAGAACGTGCAGGAGCGGATGCTGGATGGCGATGTCACGGCACTGACCATCTTCCAGAAGATCGGCCTCTATCTGGGCTATACCGTGCCTTGGTACCGCGAGTTCTACGGGTTCGACAGCCTGATGATCCTCGGGCGCGTGACCTCCGGCCCGGGCGGAGTGATGATCCTCGAGACGGCGCGGCTGATCCTAAACGACCAGTTCCCGGAACTCGCCGAACAGGTTGAGATCTTCATGCCAGACGAGAAGGCGCGGCGTGTGGGCCAGTCTGTGGCGGCGGCAACTTTGCCGCTGATTTGAACGGCGGCTCGTGAGGACACTCGCCCTCCAGTGCGGATCAGAGGATGGAGGGCGGGCGTCCTCGCGAGCCGTATGATGAAGGGAGACGGACATGACATTGACCAACAAGACAGCCGATATCTTCGTGCCGGACGGCTTGCCGGCGGCGGCGGCACTCGCACGCACCACCCATCTGGGCGTGGGCGCGCACCAGGACGACTTGGAGTTCATGGCGGCACACGGGATCTTGGCCTGCTTTGGGCAGGCCGCCCAGGCATTCTGCGGCGTGACCTGCACGGACGGTGCGGGCAGTTCACGCGCAGGCGTATATGCGGCCTACACCGACGAGCAGATGCGTGCGGTGCGGCGGCAGGAGCAGCATACGGCCGCGATGATCGGACGGTACGGCGCGATGCTGCAACTCGACTTCAGCAGCAAGCAGGTGAAAGCGCGCGACAACGCGGCGGTTGTGGAGGACCTGTTCGAAATTCTTCGTGCGACGCAGCCGCAGACCGTCTACACGCACTCGCCGGCGGATAAGCATGACACGCATGTGGGCGTGGTGCGTGCGGTTGTCGCGGCGATTCGCCGGCTGCAGCCAAGCGACCGGCCCGCACAGGTGTACGGGTGCGAGATCTGGCGCGACCTGGACTGGCTGCCGGATGACCGCAAAGCGGCGCTGGACGTGAGCGACCGCGCCAACATTTCGGCGGCGCTTTCGGGGGTCTTCGACTCCCAGATCTCGGGCGGCAAGCGGTACGATGACGCGGTGATGGGGCGGCGCAAGGCGCACGCGACGTTTTTTGAATCCCATGCGGTGGATGCCGCGGCCATGCTCACGTTCGCGATGGATTTGAATCCGCTGGTCAAGGACGACACCCTGTCCCTCGCGGCGTATACGGCCTCGCTCATCGACGCATTCAAAGAAGATGTCGTGAAGCGGATCGGAAGCTAGATCTCAAGAACACGGCTCGCGGGGACGCTCGCCCGCCAAGGCGTTTCGCAGACCCATGGAGGGCGAGACTCTGTCGAGCCGACGATGTGCGGTTAAGGAGGCTGAATGGACCAGGCGAAACACAGCGTTGCGCGTTTAAGGCAGGTGTTTGCGGGGTTTCAGGCGTGGGGCGATTTCGCCGATGCGCAGCCGTACGGGTCAGGGCACATCAACGACACCTACAAAGTGTCCGTGCGGCTGGCCGGCACGCCCGCAAACTATCTGGTGCAGCGCATCAACCACGCCATCTTCAAAGAGCCGGACCGGCTGATGGAAAACGTGGTGCGTGTGACCGGACATCTGGCCGGGCAACTGACTGCGAACCGCGATCCCGACGCGACGCGCAAAGCGCTGACCGTGGTTCCGGCGCATGGCGGGTTGCCGTATGTTCGCGACGAGGAGGGTAACTGGTGGCGCATGTACCTGTTCATCGAGCAGGCCCGGACCTACGACATCATCGAGAACGAGCGGCAGGCCTTCGAGGCGGCGCGTGCCTTCGCCCGTTTTCAGAACCTGCTGGCCGACCTGCCCGCGCCCCGGCTGCACGAGACCATACCGGCGTTTCACAACACGCTGTCGCGTCTGCAGGCGCTGGACGCGGCGTGCGCGGCGGACGTGTGCGGACGCAAGGCGGACGTGGCGGAAGAACTCGCGTTTGTCGAAGCGCGCCGCGAGCAGTGCGGGCGGCTCTTGGCGCGGAACGCGCGCGGCGAGATCCCCGAGCGCATCACGCACAACGACACCAAGAGCAACAACGTGATGCTGGACGACGCCACCGGCGAGGGTGTCTGCGTGATCGACCTCGACACGGTGATGCCGGGACTGGCCCTCTACGATTTCGGCGACATGGTGCGCTCGGCCACGGCCGCGGCGAAAGAGGATGAGCGGGATCTGTCGAAGGTCGGGAGCCGCATCGCCATGTTCGAGGCGCTGGCCCGCGGCTATCTGTCCGAAGCGGCCTTCCTGCTGCCGGCCGAGGTCGAGGAGCTGGTTTTCTCCGGGAGGCTGGTCACGCTGACGATCGGCATCCGTTTCCTCACCGACTATCTGGCGGGGGATGTCTATTTCCGGACGCACCGGCCGGGCCAGAACCTGGACCGCTGCCGCGTGCAGTTCCAGATGGTGCGCAGTCTGGAGGCGCAGGCGGGCGCGATGGAGGCGCTCGTGCGCGACATCAGGCGGTAGACGTTTTCCACAGCCGGGGCGGCGTGTCAGGGCGGAGCGGGACAAGGCGGCCATCGGCGGAGAGGCCGCGTCGTCCGGGAAAGCAGGGAAGGGGGAATGCGACATGCGCAGAACAAGCGGCCGCGCCTTTAGGGCAGGGGTGCTTCTCGGCTGTGTCAGCGCTGCGGCGGCGGGTCGGGCGGGGCTGGTCTTCTCCTGTGCGGAAGAGAACGACCTGTACCAGGCCGCGCGGGCGGGCGGGCTCGCGGCCCGCCGGTGCGGGACGCCGGCCGAGGCGGTCGAGCTGGCGCGTCCGGGAGACGGCGTGCTGCTGCTGGCGGACGGGTATCCGGCGACAGCCACACCTGTCGACGCCAGCCTGTTCGAGCGCGCGGCGCAAAAGAAGGCGCGGGTCTTTGTGGAGTATCCCTCGATGCTGCCGGATCTGAAGCTGGGAGCGCCCAGAATGATCGGCTGGGAGCGGGCCGTCGTGGCCAGCGACGCGTTCGGGCCCGACCTCAAGCGCCTGCGTATCCTGATGGTTCACGACTGCCATTTCCTTCCTGCCGAGGCGCAGTCGCCGCATCTGGCCGCGGCCCGCGTGGCGGGCTACGACACGGCGGTCTTCGGCCTTCCTGACAAGCAGGCGTGGCCCCTGCTGTTCGAGCATCCTCGCGGCGGCATCCTTGTGGCAACGACCAAGCTGAGCCAGTTCATCACCGCCCGGTATGCGCCGGCCGACGCCTGGCCGGCGGTCTGGCGGATGGTCTTCGGGTGGCTCGCCCCGGGCGCGGCCGTGCCGGAGTTGAAATGGACGCCTGCGGTCCGGCCCAGCTTCGGCAAGACGGAGCCGCTGCCTGCTGACGCGGTCCGGCAGGCCGTCCGGCGCGGCGTGGACTGGTATGCCAAGGGACGGCTGTACCTTCACCCGGACTGGCAGAAGCTGCTGGAGTCGGCCGGGCAGTATCCTGACCGGACGGGTCCGGGGCCCGCGGCCGGGCTGCCGGCGGGCGACGGCACGCTGGGGCTGCTGGAGGCCTACAGTTCGCGGATCGACTGGAAAGGCGGCCAGCCGGTGCGCTGGTTTCTCCGGGCAGACTGTAACAGCGAGGCAGCCATGGCCCTGGCCTTGCGGGGCGCGATGGACAGCGATGCGCACAGCCAAGCGGTTGCCGCGAACCTGCTGGCGTTTGTGCTGCTGCGCTCCAACCTGCAGCAGGGCCCGCGGGCGGATCCGGCGGGCCCGTCGTATGGCCTGCTCGGGTGGGACACCCGCCCGGAGGGAGCCGTCGTCTACTACGGGGACGACAACGCGCGGGCGGTGCTGGGCCTGATCGCGGCATCGTGCGCCCTGGGCAAGGCGGACTGGGACGCGGCCATCGTGCGCTGTGCGCTTGCCAATTTCAGGACGTCCTGCCCCCAGGGTTTCCGGAATGCGCGGATTGAAGAGCCGCAGCTTCAGCAGAAGGGCTGGCGCTGGTACTGGGAGCACTCCGACGGGGACTGGGCCGGGGGAACGCGCTATTCGCCGCACTACCAGGCGTATCTGTGGGCGGTGAACCTGTGGCTCTATGACAAGACCACGTTCGAGCCGCTGCTCACCCGCACGAAAAAAGGGATGGCCCAGATGATGAAGCGGTTCCCTGAGCAGTGGCAATACGAGTGCGGGCGGAAGCCGGCCGAGTATGCGCGGATGCTGTTGCCGCTGGCTTGGCTGGTCAGGGTAGAGGACACGCCCGAGCACAGGGAGTGGCTGGGCCAGGTCGCGAAAAAGCTAATGGGCGCCCAAGATGCGTGCGGCGCGATCGGGGAGTCGGTGACCGGCGGGGAGCGCTCCAACGAAGAGTACGGCACCCGCGAGGCGTCGCTGATCTTCTCGGCGGATGACCAGTGTGCGGACCTGCTCTACACCATGAACTTCGCGTTCCTGGCGCTTCACGAGGCGGCGGCGGCCACCGGCGACCGGCAGATCCGGGCGGCCGAGGACCGCATGGCCGATTTCCTGGTGCGCATCCAGGCCCGCAGTGACCGCCCCTCCGAACTGGATGGCGCGTGGTTCCGCGGCTTCGACTTCAGGCGGTGGGACTACTGGGGTTCCAACGCAGACTGCGGCTGGGGGGTGTGGGCCACCGAAAGCGGCTGGACGCAAGGGTGGATCGCGTCGGTGCTGGCGCTTCGGCAGATGAAGACGTCGTTCTGGGACTTCTCCTCCAAGAGCGGGATCAGCAAGAGCTTCGGCGCGATCCGGCCCGGCATGCTCCCCGACGAGGCCCTGCAGTCGCCGCCGCCCGTCACGCCGTGACCGCGCTCAGGACTCCGCCTTCATGTCGCGGGACATGAGGGTGGCGACGGCGTCGGAGGCCGAGAGGCCCTCGTAACAGAGGCCGTACACGATCTCGGTGATGGGCATCGAGACGCCGATGTTCTTGCCGAGGGTGTGGATCACCTTCGCGTTCCAGACGCCCTCGGCCACCATCTTCATGCTGCCAAGGATGGCGTCGATCTTTTCCCCGCGCCCCAGCCGCTCGCCGACCGAGTGGTTGCGGCTGTGGCGGCTGGTGCAGGTGACGATGAGGTCCCCGACGCCGCTCAGCCCGGAGAAGGTTTCCGGACACGCGCCCAGCGCGCCGCCGAAACGGGTGATCTCGGAGAGGCCGCGCGTGATGAGCGCCGCGCGGGTGTTGTCGCCGAAGCCGAGCCCGTCCGAAGCGCCCACCGCGATGGCGATGACGTTCTTGACCGCGCCGCCGATCTCCACGCCCAGCGGGTCGGTGGAGGTGTAGACGCGGAAGAACGGGCCGCTGAAAAGCTGCTGCACGCGCTTGGCGGCCACCTCGTCCTCAGAGGCGGCCACAACGGCGGTCGGGATTTTGCGGGCGACCTCTTCGGCGTGGCTGGGCCCCGAGAGGACGGCGATCGCGTCGAGCCCGAGAATGTCTTGGGCAAGCTCGCTCATGCGGCAGTGCGTGGCTTCGCACAGGCCTTTGGTCAGGCTGACCACCAGCGTGCCGGGGGGGATCATCCCTTTGAACTTCCCGCAGACCTCCGCCAAGAACTTGGAGGGAGAGGCGAGCACAACGACGTCGGCTCCGGCTGCGGCCTCCTCGGCGCTGGCGGTCCAGCGCAGGGTGTCGGGCAGCGTGATGCCGGGCAGGAAGCGGCTGTTTTCGCGGCTGGAGCGGATCTCGTCGAGAACCTCGGCGAAGGGGCCCCAGAGCTTGACCGTGTGGCCGTAAGCGTTGAGCAGAAGGCCGATGGCTGTGCCCCAGCCGCCGTCGCTGATGATGGTGATTTTCATAAGGAGGAAAGGGTTCAGGGTTCGGGTTTCGGGTTGTAGGGGCAGACCGGTGTGTCTGCCCTTTTTTTTCCGAAGGAAAAACGCGATTCCGTGCCCGCTCGCAGGCGGGCGATGTTGGAGCGGTGCTTCCAGATCGCGAGCAGCGCCAGGACAGTCAGGACGGACGGGAACCAGAGCCCGTGGGTTTTGAGATTCAGCGGCCACCAAACGACGACACCCAGGACGGCGGCCGCCCCGATGGAAGCCGCCGAGACATAGCGCAGCGTGAGAAACAGGACCAGCCAGGCGGCGAAGGCGATGCCGACGCCTGCGGGCGAGAGCCCGAGCAACAGACCCGCGCTGGTGGCCACGCCCTTGCCGCCCCGGAAGCCGAGAAAACAGGTCCAGTTGTGGCCAACCACGGTCAGCGCGCCGCAGAAGACGGGCAGCGCCATGCCCTCGCAGGAGGCATGGGTGGCGGAGGCCGCGAGCAGGGGGACGAGCTGGACGCCGCAGAAACCTTTGAGGAAGTCGAGGGCGAAGGTGAGGATGCCCAACGGTTTGCTGACGGACCGGAAGACGTTGGTGGCGCCGATGTTGCCGCTGCCCAGCTTGCGGATGTCTTGACCGCGGGCCTGGGCGAGCAGGAAGCCGAACGGAACAGAGCCCAGCAGGTAGGCGGCCACGCCGCCGATCAGCCATAGGAGCAGGTTCGTCATGGCCGCAGTGTACCAAAAGCAGGTTTTTTTTGCATCCGTCTCTTCGCAAGAAAAGAGCGCCTTCATCTGGAGAGCGAGACTCTGTCGAGCCGCCGGACACAACGTTTTACGGTTCGTGAGGACACTCGCCCTCCATTTTTGCCGTACCCTTGTCAAGAAAAGGGTCAGATGAAATAACCCTGGCAGATGCGTCGGGTGCGATGTTTTGGACGTGACGCGCCGCGCGCGTGTCGGTATGCTGGGAGATTCAATGGAAGAACAAAGGGGTGAGGATGTCCGTTATGAGTGAGACGGTGCATACATGCGAGACGCAGTTGGCGCAATGGTTGCAGGGAGCTTTTCAGGCGGCGTTCGGCGAGGCGCTGCAGACCGGGTTGGCGATCCGCGTGCAGTCCTCGACCGATCCGCGCTTCGGCGATTTCCAGTGCAACGACGCCATGCAGTTGGCCAAGGTGTTGCGCCAGCCGCCGCGTGCGGTCGCCGAGGCGGCGGTCCAGGCGTTGCCGTTGCCGCCGATGCTCACGCAGGTCGAGGTTGCCGGGCCGGGCTTCATTAACCTCACCGTGAGTCCCGCGTGGCTTGCGCAGCAGGTGGCCGCGCTTTCCGCCGCGCCGCGTTTCGGCCTTCCAGATGCGGGGCAGGGCAAGACGGTCATCCTCGACTACTCCAGCCCGAACGTGGCCAAGCCCATGCACATCGGGCACATCCGTTCCACCGTGATCGGCAACGCCATTGACCGCCTGTACCGTGCGCTGGGGTACCGCGTGATTGCCGACAACCATCTCGGAGACTGGGGCACGCAATTCGGCATCCTGATTCAGGGCTACCGCGCCTATCTGACCGACAAGGAGCGGGCGGGGCTGACGATCGAGTTGCTGGAGCGGGTCTACGTGCAGAGCTACAACCGCACCCAAGAGGAGCCCGACTGGCTCGACGCCTGCAAGGCGGAGCTGGTGAAGCTCCAGCAGGGCGATCCGGAGAACCGCGCCATCTGGGAGCGTTTCATCGCGATCAGCTTGGACGAGTTCAACCGCCTCTACCAGCGGCTGGACGTGAGCTTCGATTTCTGCCGGGGCGAGAGTTATTATAACGACACTTTGGCCGAGACGGTACGCCTGTTGCAGGACAAAGGGTTGGCGGTTGAGAGCGGAGGCGCGCGGGTGGTGAAGCTGGAAGACGAGGGCATGCCGGTCTGTATTGTGCGCAAGAGCGACGGCGGCTTCAACTACGCGACAACCGATATCGCTACGGTGCGCAGCCGCGAGGCCGAGTACGCGCCTGACCGGATCGTCTATGTCACCGATGAGCGTCAGCAGTTGCACTTCCAGCAGCTTTTCACGGTGTGTGCCAAGCTCGGTTGCACGACGCATTTGGAGCATGTGTGGTTCGGGCTGATGCGGTTGCCCGAGGGCACGTTTTCCACGCGGCAGGGCAACGTGATTAAATTGGAGGCGCTGCTGGATGAGGCCGAGCGGCGGGCTTTGGCGATCATCCAAGCGTCCAACGGCGAGATGTCCGCCGCCGAGCAGAAAGAGCTGGCGGCGGCGGTCGGCATCGGCGCGATCAAATACGCGGATTTGAGTCATGACCCGCAGACGCTGATTGTCTTTACCTGGGAGAAGGCGCTGGCGTTGGAGGGCAACTCAGGCCCCTATCTGCAATACGCCTATGCCCGCGTGTGTAGCCTGCTCGATAAGTACGCGATACAGGTGCCGGGCCTTGATCCGTTGCGCAACGCGCTGGCGTTGGCCGAGCCCATTGAAAAAGAGCTGGTGTTGCAACTCGTGCGGTTCCCGGCCGCGGTGGTGCGTGCGGCCGAGGCGTACAAGCCGAGCATCCTCGCCGAATATCTTTTCGGGTTGGCGCAGACCTACAGCAGCTTCTACCAGCGCTCGCCGGTGCTGAAGGCGGCGGCGGCGGTGCGCGACAGCCGGATCCGGTTGTGCGCGATGGTGGCGCAGGTGTTGGCCGAAGGGCTGGGGCTTTTGGGTATGCGCACACCGCGCAGGATCTAGGAGGGGCTTGGGCGCTGTCCTCCTGAACCCCGCCTCCCTCGTTCAGAAGTCGGTCAGCAGCCTCGCGGCTACGCGGTGGGCGGTTTCGTCGTCGGCGAAGTGTTGCACGAGCACCAACGCGAAGAGCATGGCGGTGCTGGGGCCTTGGCTGGTGATGAGGTTGCCGTCGGCGATGACGGGGGCCTCGTCGTAAGCTTTGCCGAGTTGGTCGGAGAGGGTCGGGTAGCAGGTGGCTTTGCGGTCTTCGATAATGCCGGCGGCGACGAGCACCGTGGGGGCGGCGCAGATGGCGGCCACGTATTTTTTGGCCTCGTCAAAGGCCTGTATGGTTTCGATCACGCGTGTGTCGTTAAGCAGGTTTTCGGTTCCCCTGCTGCCACCCGGCAGCACCAGCGCATCAAAGCCGTCGGTATCCAAGGAGGCCCACAGCGCGTCTGCCAACAGCGTGATCCCGTGTGCGCCGACTACGGTTTGGGTGGCGCCGAGGGCGGCGGAGGTGACCTCTACGCCGCCGCGGCGCAGGATGTCGATGATGGTGACGGCTTCGAGTTCTTCTACACGGTCGGCCAGAGGGACAAGCACGCGCATGAGAGGATCCTTTCTTTTTGAACAGGATAGCAAAAAAGTGAGGGGAAGGGGAATCGCGGAGTGAGGGAGCGGGGAGAATCCGATGATCAGTCCAGAAACAGTCGAGAAGATCAAAGCACGCATGGCGCTGGCCAGCGTTTTTGAGGAGGATGTCGAAGAGTCATTCATCCTCGGTTCAGGACCGGGCGGCCAGAAGGTCAACAAGACCGCCTCCACGGTGCGGTTGTATCACGCGCCCAGCGGGATCACGGTCAAATGCGGGTTGAACCGCTCGCGCGAGATGAACCGCTGGCTGGCGCGGCGCGAACTGGCGGAAAAAATTCTGGAGAAGCTGAACTCCGTGTTGTCCGCGCGCCGGCAGGCGGCCGAAAAGATCCGCCGGCAGAAGCGCCGACGGTCGCGCAGGCAAAAGGCGAAGATGCTGGATGACAAACATCACCAAGGCGAGAAAAAAGCGGCGCGCGGGAAGGTCGCGGGTGATGAGGGGTGAATTTTCTTTTTCGCCACGCTTGACCTCACTGGCAGATGGTGGCAAAATGATCGCATTCAAATGAAAAAGGCAGTCCGACATCCGGATGCACCAGGCACTAAGGAGACGCTTATGACACCTACAAAGAATCAAGGCTTTACACTCGTCGAGTTGCTCGTTGTGATCGGCATTTTAGGTATTCTTGCCGCCGCTCTGTTTCCGGCCATCTCCAATGCCGTCATGTCGGCCAACATGACTGCGGTCGGCGTGCGTGGACGTGACATCTTTGTTGCGATTACAGGCGCCAACACCGAGCGCGAGCCTTTGGGCCTCGGCAATGTGTGGCCCAAGACGAAGGCTCCTTCAGGCGCCACGTCGAGTGGCGAGGTGGATATCGCCGATAAAGCGTTCGGCGCCGCCGAAGAGTATTTCGAATACCTGTACGACGGCAAGAAAGTGGGGCAGCCTGACTGGAGCCCCTACGTGGCCGGGTTCGATTATGGCAAGCTGGCCGGTGCGGGCGTTTCCGCTCAGCCGGGCGGTTCCACCACCTTGGACAAGAACTATGTGATGTGGAGCATCGCCGCCAACGTCCGCGACGAGATGGAGGACATCATTCCGATTCTTGTGACGCGCAACGTGGATTGCGGCGCACTTTGCGTGAAATATCAGGGAACGTCCGCCACAAGGGTGACGCTCGGGGCCGAGTTCAAGTCTCCCTTCTCGAACAAGGCGTTCGTGATGATCCGCAAGGGCGGCGCGATCTTTAAGGCTCGCGACAAGTACGCCACCCTGAAGATTATTTACTCAGGTCAGCAGTTTGACCTCCAGCCAACGGGTGGCGGGAGCACGGACATGGATCCGTTCCAGTACCTGATCCCGGGCGGCAAGAAGACACCTTCGGGGTCGTAGGCATCGTCGGGAGCGTGTTCTTTTCTATCAGGGGAGCGGCTTGCCGCTCCCCTGTTCTTTGAGACAGGTGACGCGCATGATCGTCCGCGTAGCCACAGAGATCTCCGCCGACCGGCTGTTCGATTATGCGGTTCCAGACGCGCTCGCGCCCCGCCTCTGTGTGGGGCAGCGCGTGGCTGTGCCCTTCGGCGGGCGTACGGTCGATGCGTATGTGGTGGAGGTGGATCCGCGGACGGACACGGACGGACACGGACAGACTCGGACGGAGCCGGATCTTTTTTCATTGTCGGACGGCTCGGACCCGTCCGACGTGTCCGCCCGATCTGGCAGACGCCGCCTGCGCTCGGTCCTGTCTCTCGAGGACGACGTCCCTTACCTCTCGCCGCCGCTGATCGCGCTGGCACGCTGGATGGCCGACTACTACTGCGCGCCGTTCGAGCTGACCCTGCGCTGTGCGTTGCCCGCCGCCGTGCGCAACAGCGACATGAAGGCCAAGGAACGGTTGTTTGTCGCGCCGGCCGAGGGGTCGTTCGCTCTCACCCCGCGTCAGGCTGAGTTGCTCGCCGGGTTGCGGCGAGTGGGCGGCGGCTGGCTACATGCGTTGACACGCGAGTTCGCCTGCACGCCGCAGATCCTCAAGGCGCTGGCCGAGAAGGGCGCGGCGATCATTGAGAAGCGTCCGATGCGGCGCGATCCGCTCGCGAACCGCAAGATTCTGCCCTCACGGCCGCTCGCGCTGATGAGCGAACAGGCCGTCGCCTTGGAAAAGATATTCGGGCTGATGGGGGAGAACACGGACAGACACGGACAGGCAGGGACAGACACGGTACGGGCGACCGGCGGGTCGCCCTCCCTCGCGCCCAAGCCCCTCCTGCTCTTCGGCGTGACGGGTTCGGGCAAGACCGAGGTCTATCTGCAAGCCATCGCAAGGCTGCTGGAGCAGGGGCGGGGCGCGATCGTGCTGGTCCCTGAGATCGCGCTCACACCGCAGACCGTGCAGCGTTTCGCGTCGCGTTTTGGCAGCCGCATCGCGGTGTTGCACAGCGCGCTGGGGGACGGCGAACGTTTCGACGAGTGGCATCGCATCCGCACGGGCGAGGCGGTGGTGGTGGTCGGGCCGCGCTCGGCGGTGTTCGCGCCGGTGAAGAATCTCGGGCTGATCGTGGTGGACGAGGAACATGAGCCGAGTTACAAGCAGGACGAGGCCCCGCGCTACAACGCGCGCGATGTGGCGGTGATGCGCGGGCATCTGGAAAAGTGCGTGGTGGTGCTGGGAACCGCGACGCCCGCGATGGAGACGTGGCTCAATGTCGCCCAGGCCAAATACGGTGTCGCGCGGTTGGCCCAGCGTGTGTCGGGGCGGCCCATGCCGCGCGTGCATGTCGTGGACATGCGGCTGGAGGCCGCGCACGCGGGGCACGTGCAGATTTTTTCCAAGGTCTTGCTGGAAGCGCTCAGGCTGCGTCTGGAACGCGGCGAGCAGTCGATTCTCTTTCTCAACCGGCGCGGGTACGCCAACGCGTTAATCTGCCCGAAATGCGGCACGGCTGCGGCGTGCGGTGCGTGCAGCGTTTCCTACACCTATCATCAGGCCGACACCTGCCTGCGCTGCCACATCTGCGGCGGCTGGAAGCCTGTGCCCGACGTGTGCCCCGCGTGTGGCGACCCGGCGTTCAAGTACGCGGGGTTCGGCACGCAGCGCGTGGAGTCGGCGTTGCAAACGTGCTTTCCGCAGGCGCGGGTGTTGCGCATGGATGCGGATGTGACCGCACGCAAGCACAGCCACGACGAGTTGCTCACGATCTTCAAGAGCGGGCGGGCGGACATCCTGATCGGCACGCAGATGATCGCCAAAGGGCTCGACTTCCCCAACGTGACACTGGTCGGGATACTCTCGGCGGACATGAGCCTGCATATGCCCGACTTCCGCGCGGCGGAGCGCACCTACCAGTTGCTGGCTCAGGTGTCGGGCCGGGCGGGTCGCGCGGAGCTGCCGGGCGAGGTGTATGTGCAGACCTACTCGCCCGAACATCCGGCGGTGTGCGCGGCGGCGGCGGACGAGGGGTTCGAGCCGTTCGCGCGGCAGGAGTTGGGAGAGCGGAAGGCGGGCGGGTATCCGCCCTACACGCATCTGGTATGCCTGACGTTTAAGGGCGAGGCGGAAGAGAAGGTGCGTTTCAGCGCAGAAACTTACGCCAAGGAGCTGCAACAGGCGGGGTCGCAGGTGAGGATCTCGGAGGCGTGTCCCGCGCCGCTGGCCGGGGCCAAAGGGCTGTCCCGCTATCAAGTGCTCCGGCGGGCGGCAGCGACGCGTGCGATGACCCGCCTGTTACGCGACGTGATCCGCCGTAAGCCGTTGCCGCCGAAAGTGAGCCTCGCGGTGGATGTCGACGCGTTAAACATCATGTGAGATTCTGCTGACGCCGCAGGTAGAGACGCCTCCCCGAACCGTCCCTGCCTAGCCTTTAAAGATCACGAACTTGCGCATGGCGTAGTTGATCAACAACGAGCAGACGATGTTCGCGCCGAAGGCCAAGGTGGTTTGGACGCCATAGTGGGTGATCAGGAATGTTTGGATGACGGTGCCGATCACCAGGCTGATGCCTGAAACGGCGAAGAAGAGCAGGAACTCAATGACCCAGTGGTGTTTGCCGGGCCTGAAGACGAAGAGCCGGTTGAGAATATAGCAAAGCGTGTTCGAGACAACGAACGAGAGGGCATTGCAGGAGCCCGCATTCCAGGCGCGCGTGCCCTCCGAGATCAGCGGCGTGGTCAGGCCGAACAGCCGGACCGTGATGTCGTCCGGCGTGAGGCACGGCAGAAGGAAAAAGCCGCAGAAAAAAAAGGTGACGATATGGGTGGCGGTCGCCAGGCCGCCCGCGATGCCGTACTTGATGAACTGAACGATCGGGTGGGCGTCGTGGCTCAGGTGTTTTTTGATGAAAACGAGCATAAAAAAGTTCGGCGTTCAGGTTTTCCGCCTTCCGTCACGACGAAGCGGAGGTGACGGTGCGAGGGAAGCATACTAAAACGGCGCGCTTCGTGCCAGAGGCGATTGGCCTGACAAGATATTCTTCGGGCGCAGGTCGCAGGGCCGGCGCCTCGGGTGGCTTCGGTGCGGGCAGCTCCTCCCTCGGCTCGACGGGCAGCCCGCCTTCCTGCTATGCTGACACGTAACGGAGGGACGTATGCGCGTGCTGTACATTCTGCCGGGATCAGGCGGGTCGTTCTACTGCCAGAACTGCCTGCGCGATGTGGCGGCGGCCGAGGCGCTGCGCGGGCGCGGGCACGAGGTCACGCTGATGCCGCTCTACCTGCCTGCAGCCGCAGGGATGCCGGAGCCGTCCGAGGTGCCGGTTTTTTATGGCGCGGTCACGCTCTACCTGCGGAACAAATACGCGGTGCTGCGCCGGCTGCCGCGCGCGTGGTTTAAGCCGCTGGACAGCTGGCCGGTCCTGCGTTTCGCGGCGCGGTTCGCGGGCTCCACTTCGGCCGCCGGCCTGGAAGATCTGACCCTCTCGATGCTGCGCGGCAAGGACGGGCGCCAGGCCGATGAGCTGCAGCGGGTGGCAGAATGGATCGCGGGTTTGCCAGAGGCGTCCAACCCCGAGGTGATCGTGCTCTCCAACGCGCTGTTGTCCGGCCTTGCGAAAACGTTGAAGCAGGCGGCGGGCTGTCCGGTCGTCTGCTGGCTGCAGGACGAGCATGTCTGGACGGACGCCATGGCGCCCGAGCTGCGGGCCGCCGTTGTCGGCGTGATGGCCGCAGACGTCTGCGAGGTAGACCGCTTCGTGGCAGTCAGCGCCGCGTACGCCGGCCGCATGACGGAACGACTGTCTCTTGACCCGCAGCGCGTGAGCGTGGTGTTTCCGGGCGTCAATCCTGAGGCGTACCGTCTGACGGAGGTGGCACGGCAGCCGCCGGTCATCGGTTTCTTATCGCGCCTGTCGGCCGAAGAAGGGTTTGACCGCTTTGTCGAGGCCTTCGTCCTCTTACACCGTGACCCGCGTTTTGCGGAGGTGCGCCTCTCGGCGACGGGGGGACCCTCCGCCGAAAAAGGGTTTCTAAAACGTCAGCTTAAGAAACTGGCAGATGCCGGTCTCTCGCCTGTGGCCACCGTTTCGACCGACCGGTTCGCACGCGACCGCTTCGGCTTTCTGGCGGAGCTGACGCTGCTCTCGGTGCCGGGCGGCAAGCCCGAGGCGTTCGGCTACTATGCCGTTGAGGCGATGGCGGCAGGTGTGCCGGTGGTCCTGCCTTCGCAGGGCGCCTTCCCCGAGATCGCCGCGGCGGCGAAATGCGGGGTGTTGACCGAAGACGTGCGCCCTGAATCGCTGGCGCGTGTGTGGGCCGAAGTGCTCTCAGATCCCGACCGTCTCCGCTGCGAGTCCGCCTGCGGCCGCGTCGCGGCGAGCACCGTCTTCTCACAAGCCACCGCCGCCGCCGCGTTGGAACAGGTGCTGGCGGCGGCGTTGTCCCCGACCGCCGGACGGACAGTTGGAGACGCACAGTCAGGGTGAGGACGGCGGACGGCCTCGCCCCCGGTTTTTTGTGTTGCCTGTCGGAGAGGTGCTGATATACTATGGAAATACTTCTAATAGAAATCAGACCTCGGTGGTCATAGAGGAGAAATCTCGCTATGCACAGTCCTGACCAAGCGGTCTTCCCTGTTGGGCGGTACGAGCGGCTGGCGCGGTGCGCGTGGCTGTGCGTCTTGTTTTTATCGTTACCGGCCATGGCTGTCGCGGCTCCTCCCGATGCGACCGACGGCTCGTATATCGACACGACCTACACCTACAACCTCGGTCCGACCGGCGCACGCGGATGGATCTATAACACCGGTAACGACTGGGCGTTTGTTCCGGAGGGCCTGACCTATGAAAGCCGTCAGATCCTGGTCACCACGGTGGACGCGGGCTCGCCGGCCGACGGCAAGCTGCAAGCCAACGACGTGATTCTCGGCATTGGATCCACCCTCTTCACCAACGACGCCCGCAAGGCTTTTGGCCTGGCGCTCGGCGAAGCCGAAAAGACGGTCAACGCCGGTCAGCTCAGGCTCAAGGTCTGGCGCAGCGGGATCACCTACGACAACGTCACGATCACGCTGCCGGTGCTGGGCTCGTACAGCGACACCGCCCCCTACAATTGTCCCAAGTCGGCGCTGATCCTGTCGAATGCCTGCACGTACATGGCGGCCCGTTCGATCAGCGGCAGCACTGAAGGCAACGCCGTCATCGGTCTGGCCCTGCTGGCCAGCGGGAGAACGAATTTGCTGCCCAAGGTGCAGGCCTACGCCCGGTCAGTTGCGGCTGGGGTGGGTACGCTGACGGTTCCGCTGAATGAAATGTGTGCGTGGCCCTGGGGCTACAACAATACGTTCCTGAGCGAATATTATCTGGCCACCGGCGACACCAACGTGCTGCACGCCATCAGCGAGTACACCATTACCTCGGCCAAGGGCCAGAGCTGGTGTGGCCTTTATGGACACGGCATGGCGTGGCCCAAGCCGGACGGCTCCTCGACGCATGGCATCGTTCCCCCGTATGGGGCGCTGAACCAGGCGGGGCTGCTGGTCGCTATCGGGATCATCCTGGGGGATAAGTGCGGGATTACGGATCCGGAGATTGCCGGGGCCATTGAACGGCCGCGCCGATACTTCGGCTCCTTTGCCGGCAAAGGGGCCGTCCCCTACGGCCAGGACCCGGCTGAGGAACTGCACGACGACAACGGTAAGAACGGGGAGGCGGCGCTCCTGCTGGCGCTGCAAACACAGGCGGACATGAGTCCGCAGGTTCAGTACTTCGCCAAGTCGTGTACGGCGGCCTATGCCGTGAGGAACTTTGGACACTGCGGCCCGTTCTGGGCCCAACTGTGGCAGCCTCTGGCAGCCAACCTCGGCGGGACCAACGCGATGGCGGCGCACTTCAAGGAAATCGCGTGGGAGCTCGATTTGTCGCGTCGCCCGAACGGGTCTTTCGTGTATCATCAGAGTACGGGCAACACAGCCGGCACCACCGATGCCCTGGGCACTGACAGCGACACAGCGAAAGTCATGCTGACCTATGCGACGGCGCTGAAGAAGATTTATCTTACGGGGAAGAACTCGAGCCCGAACAACTGGCTCAGCCCGAATGAGGTGAGCGAAGCGATTGCAGACGGGGTCGGCACGCTCCCGCTCGACATGAAGACCTGGACCACCAATGAGCTGGTGAACGCCCTGTCGAGTTGGTCGGCACACAAGCGCCGCCTCGCGGTGGAGGAACTGGTCACGCGGACCAGCGTCACGGCCTCGCTGGTGCCCGGGCTGATGGTCATGGCCGAAGGAACCAATGCCTGTTTGCGCATGGGTGCGACCAAGGCGCTGACGATGATCCAGGACACGAGGGCGTTGCCGGTGCTGGCCCGCCGGCTGAATGACAGCGACTACTACGTGCGGTGGCTGGCGGTGGGGGGATATTCGGATTCGGCGCGGTTCCTTTGGAAGGCCGCAGCCCAGCCGATCCTCACGAACATGCTCTCGATCATCATCAGCAACGAGTTGCCCATCCAGTCGACCAACTGGATCGAGTCGGTCAATTGGATCGATCCGTGCCAGGTGGCGCAGACCTACTTGGGTTACGCCGTGTTTGGCGGGCAGCTCAAGGATTCGGTGGCGGGGGTGTCTACCAACCTGCTCTATCCGGCCATCGGCGCCATTTCACGGGGGGCCGGGCGAGGAGGCTTGGCGGGCTTTTTCAACGGCAGCGCGCTGCTGACCAACCACGTTGCGGCGCTGGCGCCGCTGCTGACCACGACGCTCATGGCCGGCTTCGACATACCCGACTTTGGGGTGCCCAACGCGATCGTCAACTTGCTCTCCAAGTATTACTACGATGAGGGCATCGCGGCGGCGATGCTTTTCCCCAGGGTCGTGTTTAATCGCGCGCGGCTGGACGCCAACACCTGCCTGAACGCCTTGCAGCGGTATCGCTCGGCCGCCAAGTCCACGCTGCCGGAACTGTATTATTGGAACTCGAATTGTCCGCCCCCCCCCTACGAGGGCCTGTCCAACGGCCAGCTTTCACCGACCATTGCCGTGATCGAGAACGACATCAGCGCCCCACCTCCGCTGCTCTATTTCAAGAAGGTGACTTCGGCCTCGGCCACGCCGACGGTGCTGCATCTGCCCGCGGCCACCACAGCCCTGCATGCCGCCGGCACGGACCTGGATGGCGGGGTGCTGGCCTATACGTGGAGTAAGTTCCAAGGGCCCGGGCCCGTTACCTTCAGCACCAACAGCACGGCCGTCAGTTCCAACTGCGTGGCTACGTTTACCACGCCCGGCGCTTATATTGTGCGCGGGGCGGTCGCCGACAGCACCCTGGGCGACGGCACCCATTGCTACGGGGCGGTTTTCACCAATCTGCCCATTACGGTTCTGAACAGCACCAATCTGGCCCCCGTGTCGCTGAACCGGAGTTTGACCACCGCTGTCAACACGCCCACGGACATCACCTTGGCTGCCACCGATGCCAACAGCGACCCGCTGACATACAGCATCGTAACCCAGCCGGCGCACGGCACCCTTTCCGGCACGGTGCCGGCCGTTACCTACACACCCGCGAACGGCTACACGGGGGCCGACAGTTTCACCTTCAAGGCCAATGACGGGACTGCGGATTCCAGCGTGGCGACCGTCATGATCGATGTGGGCGTTGCCGGCAACCGCCGGCCGGTGGCCAACAACCAGGTCGTCTCGACCGTCGAGGACACCGCCCAGGCGCTCACCCTGACCGGGAGCGATCCAGACAGTAACCCGCTGACCTATACCACCGTGAGTTCGCCGGTTAACGGCACGCTCTCCGGCACGCCGCCGAGTGTGACCTACACGCCGGCGACCAACTGCCCGGCGGGGAACTTCAGCGGCGCGGACAGCTTCACTTTCGTGGTAAGCGACGGGTCACTCACCAGCGCGGCGGCGACGGTGAGCATCACGGTGACGCCCGTCAACGATGTGCCCGCAGCGGATCCACAGACCCTCGTCATGACCGAGGACACTGTGCGGGCGATCACCCTGACAGGCACGGACCCCGAGAACTACCCGCTGACCTATTCCATCACGGCCCTTCCGGCGAAGGGCGCGATCTCCGGCGCCGCGCCGAATCTGACCTACACGCCGCCGACGAACTACTTTGGCGTCAACACCCTCACGTTCACGGTTACGGATGTCGAAGGGTTGGTGTCGCCGGTTGCAACGGTCAGCCTCACCGTGACCAATGTGAACGATGCGCCGGCGGCCTTGGACCGGAGCCTGCCGGTGACGAACAATACGGCGACGGCCATTCTGCTGACGGGCACCGATGTGGAGGGAGATGCGCTGACCTACACCGTGCTGACCCAGCCCACGCACGGCACCTTGGCCGGCAGCGCTCCGAACGTCACGTACACGCCGGCGACCAACTACAACAGCGTGGACAGCTTCACGTTCAAGGTCAATGACGGCAAGGTGGATTCCGCCAACATTGCGACGGTTAATCTGAGCGTCGGTTCGGTGTTTGCCGGAATCTATTCAGAGTTCTACCAAAACCCGCCGAACTTGTATGCCTGGCCCGACATGGCGCACCTCGTGCCGGACGATACCCGGATTGACACGCAGATAAGTATCTCGCATGCCAATTTCCCCGCTACTTATGAGGACCATTTTTCCTCGCGCCACACCGCTTATCTCAAAATCACCACCGCCGGCAACTATACTTTCACCACCAGTGCGGACGACAATACCCGGGTGTATGTGGATGAGACCTGGGTGAGCCAGGCGATCTATGGGCAAGCAGGGTGGAACCTGGGGCCGCGGTACTTGACGCCGGGGTATCACGGAATCCGGGTGGAGTTTGTGGAGACGTATGGCGACAATTACCTTTACCTCAATTGGTCCGGCCCGGCCGGGTCCGGCACGATACCGGCGAGCGTCTTCTTCCGCTGCGTGGGCAGCACCGCCCCGGTTTCACCGGCGAACCTGACGGCCACACCGCTCGATTCAGCCGTCGCCCTGGCTTGGTCGGCGTCTCCTTTTGCGACGAGTTACACGCTGAAACGCTCGCTGACGCCTGGCGGGCCTTATACGGCTGTTCCGGATGTTCTGACGACGACCAGTTATCGGGACACCTCCGTGACCAACGGCACACCGTATTATTACGTGGTCACAGCCACTGGCAGCGGCGGCACCGGTTTTGATTCCGTTGAGGCCGGCGCCACGCCGGTTGCGGCGCCGGTGACCGTCAACTTGGATTATCACGGCAGCTCGATCCTGATGAACGGAACCGCTTCCTACTCGGCAGCGGATCGGGGCACGGCCAGCCGGGTGGCACCGCTGGACTACGACGGGGTGAACGCCTCCGCCGCGGACGTGAATTTCTGGAACGCAGGGTCGGGTGGCAGTGCGGCACTCGCCAACTTGAAGAACTCAGAGGGGGTTGCCACCCCCATCGGCGTTTCCGCACTGCTGGTTTCGCATGGCAGCGCCAGCGACTGGGGCGGCCTCGGTGTTGCTCCCAACGGCGCGAAGTTGCTCAAGGGTGGCCTGCAACTGAGCCGAAGCCCCAATTTGTTGAGCTACAAAACCTTGTTCAGACTCTCCGGCCTGAGCACGTCGCACAGCTACGAACTGGCTCTGGCCAGCCAGTACTACACGGATAACCGCAGCACGTCGTACCGGGTCGGCCTGGTTCTGGACACGGTGGAAAACGGCGGCTCGGATATTGATTGGCGTGCTGGACTGAACTATGCCTTGCTCGGCAATCTCATCCCCAATTCCGCCGGCGAAATTCACGTTCAAGCCAAGATCAACAGTGCTTGGGCGCCGCTCAACGGTTGGCAGCTTCTGGACAAGGGCGTTCGAGCGGCGGGCAGCAACGCCTTCACCACCATCGACACCTGCAGCTTCGGGGCTTTGGGTTCCGCCCAAGTCATGGACAGCACCATCGCCCTCACAGTGCCCTACGGCACCGCGCTCGGCGCGCTCACTCCGACCTTTGTCGCTTCCGCAGGTGCCGCCATCTCGCCGACCACCCCGCAAAACTTCGTCAGTCCGGTCATCTACCGGGTCACCGCCGAGAATGGAGTGAGCTTCCAGGACTATACAGCCACGATTACGGTTGCCCCCAACGTCGCCTTCGCCACCTCGTCTCTCCCCGTCACCTCCGGAGCGACCGGCACGAACATCCTGAACACCGGCATACTCATCGCCGCGAATCATTTTGGCAATGCGGGTGACGGCCTCGTGGCCGCATCGTCGCTCACCCTGTCCAACGGGCTGACCTTCGGCACCTCGACTGCCCATCTAGGATCGGGGTGGTCGGGGCATGCTACCGCCAGCTGGGCGTCGTCGGCCTCCATTGCCGATGCCCCTTACAAGACCCTGATGAGTTGCGTCTTTTGGATCGCTTGGGGCGATTCGGTGTCCACGATGACGTTCCCCGGGCTGGCCCCTGGCCATGACTATCGCCTGCAGATGATCTCCGTAGAGCCCAACAGTTGCAAGGTGTCGATTGGCGGCAGCGTCCCGGCCACATGGTCTGGCAACAATACCCTGATGACGGCCACTTGGCGGCAACCCGCCGGACGCACGGATATGGACGTTGTTCTCAGCAGAGCCTCGGGTCAGGGCGAGATCAAGTTCAACGGCTACGCCCTGCATCAGGTCGACGCTCCTGCCTTGCCATCCTCCACAACCCTTGCGTCGTCCCTCGGCGCAGCGGGTGTTTACGGCACGCCGGCGACTTTTACCGCGACGGTAGCGGTGACCGGCGGGCCGGCAACCGGGACAGTGACTTTCCGCGACGGGGCTGCCGTAGCCGGAACGGGGACGCTGAGTTCAGGCCAAGCGACCTACACCAGCAGCGCCCTCGCGGTCGGCAGCCATTCAATCACCGCCAGTTATGAGGGCGATGCTTCCTTTGAGCCTAGCCTCTCCGGCGCGTTCAGCTACACGGTGAGCGCGAAGGCGCTGACGATCACCGGGTTGGCAGCGAGCAACAAGGAGTATGACGGTACCCCTACTGCCACACTCACGGGCGGAACGTTGCGAAGCGCGGAAGCAGTCGGGAGCGGGACAGCCGACGACGGTGCGCCTTACAGCGGCGATGAGGTGCTTCTGAATCTGAGCGGCAGTTTCGCCACGAAAGACAAGGGCACAGGCATTGCGGTGACCTCGACCTCGACCCTTTCCGGAGCGCAGGCGGGCCATTATTCGCTCACGCAGCCCGCCGGCCTGACCGGCGCGATTACAGCCAGAACGCTGACGGTGACGGCTTCCGACCAGAGCAAGACCTACGGTCAGACCTTGCTCTTCGGGAGCGGAAGCACGCAGTTCTTCAGCAGCGGCCTGCAGAACGGCGAGACGATCGGGTCCGTGACCCTGTCCTGCAGCGGTGGCGGCGCGGCGGCGGCGGTTTCGCCCTACCCGATCACGCCGAGCGCGGCCACAGGCGGAACGTTCGACGCGAACAACTATACGATCAGCTATGTGGACGGAACGCTCTCGGTGAGTACGGTAAACAAAAAATTGTTGGCGGAGGACTTCGAGCATGAATGGGCCGACAACGCCTTGGTCAATACGACCAACGGCTGGACTTCATCAGGGAGCGCGGACCTGTCGAGCGTCACGAACCCGCCTGCCGGGTA